>NZ_DJTK01000084.1:418-58019 GCF_002438225.1 Pseudomonas sp. UBA6310
GTTCATGATGATCTTCAGCGCCTGCGACAACGGCTTGTTGCCGTCGCGCTTGGCCGCCTCGCGCCCTTCGGCGACGCGCGCGACGATGGCCGGCAGGCAGTGCCGGGTGCGCGAGAAGCGTGCGCCGCGAAAGCCTGGCACCGAGTCGGCATCGCTCTGATGGCGCAGGCCATCCACCAGCCCGACCGGATCGATCAGGAAGCTGCGGATGATCGACGGGTAGAGGCTCTTGTAGTCCAGCACCAGCACCGATTCGTAGAGTCCCGGACGCGAGTCCATGACGAAGCCGCCGGGGCTGGCCTCCGGCGGACGCTCGCCGAGGTTCGGTGCGACGAAGCCCTGGCGGTGCATGGCCGGCAGGTACAGGTGACCGAACGCGGCCACCGAGCCGCCGCTGCGGTCCGCCGGCAGGCCAGTGACGCTGGCGCGTTCGAGGAGGAAGGTGAGCAGTTCGGTCCTGGCGAAGATCCGCGTGACCAGTTCGCAATCCTTGAGGTTGTAGTGCGCCAGCGCCGGTTTGTCCTCGGCGAACATCCGGTTGATCTCGTCCATGCGCTGGTACGGCGTGCTGATCGCCTTACCCTCGCCGAGCAACGTCTGCGCGACGTTCTCCAGGCTGAACGAGGGGAAGCTCCAGGTCGCCGAGCGCAACGCCTCGATGCCGTCGATGATCAGCCGGCCTGCGGCGGCCGCGAAGAAGTGCTGCTTGCTGCCGTGCTCGCGCCACTCCATCGGCTGGCCGCCGCGCCCCAGCAGCAGCGGCACCTTGAGCCGCTGCGAGTGCTCGTGCAGCACGCGCAGGTCGAACTGCACCAGGTTCCAGCCGATGATCGCGTCCGGGTCATGCAGCGCCATCCAGCCGTTGAGGCGCTCCAGCAACTGCGCGCGGCTGTCGCAATACTCCAGCGGGAAGTCCAGCCCGGCAGCATCGCCGTTGGCCGGCCCGAGCATGTACACCTGGCGCTGGCCGCAGCCTTCCAGGGCGATGGAATAGAGTTCGCCGCGCTCGGTGGTCTCGATGTCCAGCGATACCAGGCGCAACTGCGGGCGATAGTCCGGCGCCGGTTTCAGCACGGCGTCGAGGAGCACCCCGTCGGCGTCGGACGTGCCGGCGAACTGCACGGGCGCGGTGATGAAGCGCTCCATCAGGTAGCGCTCCGGTGGCCGGATGTCGGCTTCGTAGACGTCCAGGCCGGCGCCACGCAGGCGCTTCTCCAGCTGAATCAGTTGGCGATGCTGACGGCAGTACAGCCCGAGCACCGGGCGATGCTGGAAGTCACAGAGTTCCAGCGCACGCAACTCGACGTCGCGCTCACCTTGCAGCAGCAGTTCCACCCGCGCGCGCTGCTCGGCGGGCACGAAGGCCACCGAGGTCTGCAGCGGCAGACGCAGGCGCCGCGGGCCGTGGTCGGTCGCCAGCCAGAACTCCACCTGGGTGCCCGCGGGCGTGTCCTGCCAGTGCCGGGTCAGAACGAAGCCCTGCTGTAAATCCACCGTCGCATCCCGTGAAAACGCCATCGCGCCATTCTACCGGGCAACGCCGGGCCGCGCGCCGCAGAACCAAGCGCGCCGTCGGCTGCCTAAGCGCCAGGCGCTGGCGCCAACACACAACAAGAGGTTTCCACGCGTGAGCATCGAGCGTTACACCGGGCTGGCCCAGGCGCTGCACTGGCTCACCGCCGCGGCACTCTGCTTCGTGCTGCCCTTCGTCTGGGTGGCCGAGAACTTTCCTCCGGGACCGATCCGCACGTTCTGGTACATGGCCCACGAATCCATGGGCATCTCGGTGTTCCTGTTGATCCTGCTGCGCCTGACCTGGCGCTGGCGGCACCGCGCGCCGGCCTACCCCGCCGGCACGCGGCGCCTGATGCGGCTGATCGCGGGGCTCAATCACGGGCTACTCTACGCCGTGTTGCTGGCGATGCCGGTCACCGGCTACCTGAT
Organism: Pseudomonas sp. UBA6310; assembly: GCF_002438225.1. Classification (NCBI taxonomy): domain Bacteria; kingdom Pseudomonadati; phylum Pseudomonadota; class Gammaproteobacteria; order Pseudomonadales; family Pseudomonadaceae; genus Pseudomonas; species Pseudomonas sp. UBA6310. Next base: position 2,363 of record NZ_DJTK01000084.1, read on the forward strand.
GGCCGGCAACGGCCAGGACGTGCCCTTCTTCCGGGTGATCTCGCTGCCCGGCTTCGAGAAGAACGAAGCGCTGGGGAAACTGGCCAATACCCTGCACGTGTGGGGGCAGTTCGCCGTGTACGGGCTGATCATCCTGCACGTGGCCGCCACCGTCTGGCACGTCGCCGTTCGCCGCGATGGCCTGCTGGAGCGAATGCTGCCGGAGCAGCGCCACTAGTCGGCACGCCGCGTCCGGCGCCCCTTGAACCCCCTGCAGCATCCGGGCACAGTGCCGCCACGGAGCTTTAATCTTTGAGGTCACGATGCCTCGCATCTGCTTGTTGCTGTTGGTGTTTCTGTTTGCCGGAGGGGTTTGCGCGATGCCGGTGGCGCCTCTGGATCAGGACGAACTGCGCCTGTCCCTGGGCCCCTACGTGGGCATTCTGGAAGACCCCGAAGGCCTGCTCGATATCGAACAGGTGCGGCGGATCGAAGACCGCCTGTTCCGGCCCGCCCCCGGCGTTTATCCCAACATGGGCAAGAGCCGTTCGACCTGGTGGCTGAAGGTGGACCTGCGCAACAGCCGGCCGCACGCGCTGGACGGCTTCATCGAGGTCAACTACCCGCTGCTCGACGACATCCAGCTGTACCTGATCGCGCCGGACGGGACGCTGACCCGGCAGGCCGGCGGCGACACGCATCCGTTCGGCGAGCGCCCGGTGCCGGTGCGCAACTTCTGGTTTCCCACCCGTGTGCCGCCCGGCGACAGCGTGCTGCTGGTGCGCGTGCAGACCACCAGCACGGCGTTCGTGCCGCTGTTCTTCGCCACCCACGCCGCCAGCGCGTCGGCGCAGGAAGTCGCCATGGGCTTCAACGGCGCCTTCTACGGCGTGCTATTCGCGATGTTCTGCTACAACCTGTTCCTCTACCTGTCGCTGCGCGAGCCGGCGTACTTCTGGTATCTGATGTACAACGTCAACATCGGCCTGTTCGCCGCCAGCTTCGACGGCCTGATGTTCCAGATGCTGCCGGACTGGCTCGAGCTGGAGGCGCTGGGCATCTACGCCCTGATGTACAGCCACTGCCTGTTCGCCCTGCAGTTCAGCCGGCACTTCCTGCACACCCGGCAGCACTTCCCGCGCATGGACCGCGCGCTGCAGCTGCTCATGCTGGGTACCGTGGTGTGCCTCTGCTCTGAGCCGCTGATCGGGATGATGGCCTGGACCATCCTCGCCAGCCTGACGGTGCTGACGGTGTCTTTCTTCTCGCTGCTGGCCGGCATCTACGTGTGGAATGCCGGGCTGCGCTATGGCTCCTACTACATGCTGGCCTGGGGCGTCCTGCTGCTGACGTTCATCCAGGCCACCACGGGCTCGCTGGGCCTGGAGGTGTTCGGCATCTACGGCGCCACCGCCGTGAAGATCGGCGTCACCGTCGAGCTCATCACGCTGTCCATCGGCCTCGCCGACCGCATCAACCTGCTCAAGGAGGAAGGCTTCCTCTCCCGCCAGACGGCCGAGCAGGCGGTGATCGAGAACAAGGCCAAGAGCCGTTTCCTCGCCACCATGAGCCACGAGATCCGCACCCCACTGAACGGCGTGCTGGGCATGCTGCAACTGCTCAAGGAAACCAGCCTGGACCGCAGCCAGCGCTTCTACGTGGAAACCATCGCCAGTTCCGGCACGGCGCTGATGGCGGTGATCAACGACATCCTCGATTACGCGCGCATCGAATCCGGCAAGCTGGCCTTGGAGAACATTTCCTTCGACCTCGAGGAACTGGTCTCCGACACCCTGAGCCTGTTCACCGCCCAGGCCATGGAAAAACGCCTGCGCCTGCACGTGAGCCTGGAGGGCGGCGTGCCGCAGCGGATCAAGGGCGACCCGACGCGCCTCAAGCAGGTGCTGATGAACCTGCTGGGGAACGCGATCAAGTTCACCGCCGAAGGCCACGTCGCGCTCGGCGTGACCCGGCGCACCGATGCGCGCGGCCAGGAGCAGCTGGTATTCAGCGTCAGCGACAGTGGCATCGGCATGCGCCGCGAAGTGCTCAACACACTGTTCCAGTCCTTCGCCCAGGGCGACTCCAGCACCACTCGCCGCTACGGCGGCAGCGGCCTGGGCCTGGCGATCAGCAAGGAGCTGGTGGAGATGATGGGCGGTCGCATCGAGGCGCAGAGCAAGCTCGGCCAGGGCACCCGCTTCACCTTCGACATCCCGTTGCAGGCCGAGCCCGATACCGACGAGCTGCGGGACCTGCTCGAAGGCCAGCACGCGCTGCTCGCCTCGCTGGACGCCACGGCGCTGGAAACCGTCGGCCATCTGCTGCAACGCTGGGGCATCCATACCGAACACTGCCAGAGCCCGGAACACCTGCTGGAACGTCTCGAAAGCGCGCCGAACCCGCAGTTGCTGGTGCTGATGGCGCCCTGGCCGGGCAGTGCCGAATACTGGCTGGACAGCCTGCGCAGCACCCTGGCACCCGGCCAGCGGGTCCTGCTGCTGTGCCCGCCGGAGCAATGCCAGCGGGTGCCGGCCAGCCAGGTGCTGAAACTCTTCGCGCTGGCCCAGCCGATCTCGGTGAAGCCGCTGCGCGAGACGCTGCTGAAGGTCTATGACCGTACCGAGGAACTTCCGCCCGAAGCGGCTCCGGCGCCACGACAGGCGCTCGGCGATGCGCCCTGCGTGCTGGTGGCCGAGGACAACGCAGTCAACCAGCTGGTCGTGCAGGGTTTCCTGCGCAAGCGCGGCTACCGGATCAGGCTGGTGTCCAACGGCGTTGCCGCGGTAGAGGAATACCGTCACTTCCCACGCGGCGTGCAGGCGATCCTGATGGACTGCGAGATGCCGGAAATGGACGGCTTCGAGGCGACCCGGCGGATTCGCCAGCTCGAACGCGAGCAGGACCTGCCGCCGGTACCGATCATCGCGCTGACCGCGCACATTCTCGAGGAACACCGCCAACAGGGCGCGGCCGTGGGCATGGACGACTTCCTCGGCAAGCCGCTGGACAGCCTGCTGCTCTACGCCACGCTGGAGCGCTACCTGCCACGACCGTCGCCGGCGGCCGCGCCGGTCGTCGAGGGCACGGATGACCACTCCAGGCCGGCGCGGTAGCATGCCGGCGCCAGGAGACTATCGATGCTCATCCCCCACGACCAACTGCAAAGCGACACCCTCACCCGCCTGCTGGAAGACTTCGTCACCCGCGAGGGCACCGACAACGGCGACGAGACGCCGCTGGAAACCCGTGTCGAACGTGCGCGCAGGGCGCTGGAGAAAGGCCGCGCGGTGATCGTCTTCGAGCCGGAAAGCCAGCAGTGCCAGTTGATGCTCAAGGAACAGGTGCCGCGCGAATGGCTCGATTGAGCCGTTGCGGCGGGCGCCACGCCTAGCCCAGCGTGCCGCCCTCGCGCTCCCAGGCGCAGCGCATGCGCAGGTCGCTGTCGTGCGGGCTGTGCAGGCCACTTTCGGATTCCCAGCGGAAGGTGTGGGTGCCGTTGAGCTCGGTTTCCAGGTGAACCACCGCGCTGACCCAGTACAGGCGCCGCAGCAGCGCCTCGAACTGCTCGATCCAGATCGACCACTCGTACTCCACTGCCGGATAGCTGGCACCGAAGTGGATTACCTGTGTTCGATAGAGCCCATCGCCGGGCTGCTCGCAGCAGTTGAACAGGTCGCGGCCGAGAAAGCTCCAGCCCTCGGCCGGCAATGAGGCGAGCACCGCACGGTTGTTCGCCCGGCGCTCGGCGCACTCCTGCGAACTGACCGTCGGCCAGTCGCGGATACAGCCATAGACGATGGATTCGGACTCCACGCCGTTACTCCGAAAAAACCAGGCTGCCTTCTAACACAGCGACGGCGCTCGGAGAAGCGCTCGCCGGGAGTCCGGCGGCAACGCTGTGACCGGCTGCAAGCGGCTCGCCGGGCATCCGACGAAGCCGCCCGGCCGCTTTCAGCCGCGCTGGGCCTTGGCGCGCATCTTCTCCGCCATACCGGCCATTTCCGCGTACAGGGCCTGCGGGTTCTTCTGCTTGAGCGCCCAGGCCATGCGGCCCATCTCGTGCGGCAGGATCATGAATTCGCCCTTGGCGATCTCCTGGTAGATGTAATCGGCGATCTCGGCGGCGCTGATCGGCGAGCCCTCCAGCAGCTTGCCGACCTGCGCCTTCATCGCCGGCGTCGGGCCGCGGAAGGAATCCAGCAGGTTGGTCTGGAAGAACGACGGGCAGACCACGTGCACACCGATGCCCTGCTGTTTCAGCTCGATCAGCAGGCTCTCTGACAACGCCACCACACCGGCCTTGGCGACGTTGTAGTTGCTCATGGCCGGCCCCTGCATCAGCGCCGCCATCGAGGCGATGTTGACGATCCGGCCCTGGCTGCGCTCGAGCAGCGGCAGGAACGCCTTGCAGCCCTTGACCACGCCCATCAGGTTGATCGAGATCTGCCATTCCCAGTCCTCCAGCGACAGCTCGCTGAAGAACCCGCCGGACGCCACGCCGGCGTTGTTGACGATGATGTCGATGCCGTCCAGACGCTCTTCGCAGGCCTGGGCGAACGCCGTGAGCTGGCTGTAGTCGCGCACGTCGCAGCGCTGGGTGAAGCCATCGCCACCTGCCTCGCGTACCAGTTTCAGGGTTTCCGCCAGGCCCGCTTCGTTGACGTCGGAAAGCGCCAGCTGGCTGCCCTCGCGCGCCCAGCGCAAAGCCATTTCGCGGCCCAGACCGGAACCGGCGCCAGTGATCATGATGCGTGTCTGCATGGGGTTTCTGCCTTCTTGTTGTTCGTCGTGAATGGCCGCAGTGTAGCGAAGGCAAACCGCCCTCCGGCCAACCATCAGGCTGCTGAATGGGTGCTCAGACGCAGCGACGATTCAGCGTTGGCGCCGCAGCCAATGTGCGTAGACCGCCAGGTTGAGCAGCACCACCAGGGCACCCATCCACAGCTGCGCCTGGACGGTCAGGCCCTCCGGATAAATCAGCCGAAGCAGGTAGTGCTCGATGAAATCGCCCGGGTAGCCGACCTCTCCGGCGGCGCGGCGCAGGCGGTTTTCCCAAGGTGTCAGCGGGCAGTACAGGTGCAGCAGCTCGACCGCCGCGCCCCAGCCCGCCGCCGGTAGATGCAGCCACGGCATCCAGCGCCAGCGCAGCGCGAGCAGGCCGCCGAACAGCACGAAGAGAATGAACGCCAGATGCAGTACCAGCAGCGCATCGGCGGCGAAGCGGTAGGCCATCGGCGACTCCACGAAGGCTCTGCAAAGGGGATGGGATGCGGATCATCGCGCTTCGGGTGAATTTTTCCCGCGCCGCGACAGTCGGATCAGATAAGCGTCGTCAAAAGCTCGACGCTGCCGGGTGCACGCCTCGAGCACCGTTCTTACATAAGGAGTTCCACCATGGGCATCAGCACTATTTTGATCATCGTCCTGATCCTGCTGTTGATCGGCGGTCTGCCAGTCTTCCCTCACTCGCGCAGCTGGGGTTATGGCCCCTCGGGGATCGTCGGCACCGTGCTGATCATCCTGCTGATCCTGGTACTGCTGGGCAAGGTATAGCCGGCCCCGTAACGAAAGAAGCCCGCCTCGCGCGGGCTTTTTCGTGCCTGCGATTCGCCGCCGGCAGGCATGAAAAAGGGCAGCCGAAGCTGCCCCAGGTGCCATAGGAAATGGCGGTCAGTGTGCAGCCGCGCTGCTCGAACCCAGGCCGGTTTGCGAGCGAACGAACTGCGGGAAGAACAGCTCACGTTCGCCAACCGCGGCTTTCGACTTGTCGGTGACCGAGAAGAACCAGATCCCGGCGAAGGCGATGAGGATGGAGAACAGCGCCGGATACTCGTACGGGTAGATGGCTTTCTCGTGGCCGAGGATCTGCACCCAGATCGTCGGGCCGAGCACCATCAGTACCACCGCGGTGATCAGGCCGAGCCAGCCGCCGATCATCGCGCCACGGGTGGTCAGGTTCTTCCAGTACATCGAGAGCAACAGCACGGGGAAGTTGCAGCTCGCGGCGATGGAGAACGCCAGGCCGACCATGAAGGCGATGTTCTGTTTCTCGAACAGGATGCCCAGGCCGATCGCCAGGATGCCGAGGGCAACCGTGGTGATCTTCGATACGCGCATCTCGTCCTTGTCGTTGACGCGGCCCTTGCGGAACACGCTGGCGTACAGGTCGTGGGACACCGCCGAGGCGCCGGCGAGGGTCAGACCCGATACCACGGCGAGGATGGTGGCGAAGGCCACCGCCGAGATGAAGCCGAGGAACACGCTGCCACCCACCGCATTGGCCAGGTGAACCGCCGCCATGTTGTTACCGCCCAGCAGAGCGCCGGTCGCGTCCTTGAAGTCCGGGTTGGTGCTGACCAGCAGGATCGCGCCGAAGCCGATGATGAAGGTCAGGATGTAGAAGTAGCCGATGAAACCGGTGGCGTAGAACACCGACTTGCGGGCTTCCTTGGCGTCGCTGACGGTGAAGAAGCGCATGAGGATGTGCGGCAGGCCGGCGGTACCGAACATCAGCGCCAGGCCCAGGGAGAAGGCCGAGATCGGGTCCTTCACCAGGCCGCCGGGGCTCATGATGGCCTCGCCTTTCGGGTGCACCTTGATCGCTTCGCTGAACAGCGTGCTGATGTCGAAGTTGACGTGCTTGAGCACCATGATCGCCATGAAGGAGGCGCCGGAGAGCAGCAGCACGGCCTTGATGATCTGTACCCAGGTGGTCGCCAGCATGCCGCCGAAGAGCACGTAGAGAACCATCAGGATACCCACCAGGACCACGGCGACGTGGTAGTCGAGGCCGAACAGCAGCTCGATCAGCTTGCCGGCACCGACCATCTGGGCGATCAGGTAGAACGCCACCACCACCAGCGAACCACAGGCGGACAGCGTGCGGATCTGGGTCTGGCCGAGGCGGTAGGACGCTACGTCGGCGAAGGTGTACTTGCCCAGGTTACGCAGACGTTCGGCGATCAGGAACAGGATGATCGGCCAACCGACGAGGAAGCCGATCGAATAGATCAGGCCGTCGTAGCCGGAGGTAAACACCAGCGCGGAAATACCCAGGAAGGACGCCGCCGACATGTAGTCGCCGGCGATCGCCAGGCCGTTCTGGAAACCGGTGATGGAGCCGCCGGCGGTGTAGAAGGCAGAGGTGGAGGTGTTGCGTTTGGAGGCCCAGTAGGTGATGCCCAGGGTCAGCGCGACGAAGGCGACGAACATGGCGATCGCCGAAACGTTGAGCGGCTGGCGCTGTACATCGCCGGTGAGCGCGTCGGCCCAGAGCAGCGGAGAGAAGCCGGCCAGGGCGAAGGCGGAAAGCAGGCGCGCGATCATTGTTTCACCTCATCCAGGATGGCTTGGTTGAGGCGATCGAACTCGCCGTTGGCGCGCTGCACGTAGATGCCGGTGAGCACGAAGGCCGAGACGATCAGGCCGACACCCATGGGAATGCCCCAGGTGACGCTGGAGTCGGGGCTGATGCGGGCGCCCAGCAACTGCGGCTGGAAGGCGATCAGCAAGATGAACACCACGTAGAGGCCGAGCATGATGGCGGAGAGAATCCAAGCGAACTTCTCGCGCTTGGCCACCAGTTCTTTGAATTGCGGGCTCTGTTCGATCCGCTTGTAAGCAAGGTCGTGCATTTTATTTTTATCCTCCACCGACGATTTGCGGTGAAGTTACTGTAAGCCGCCGGTTAGGCCGCGACAGCCGACCTTAGTAGTAATCGCGACCATAGTCGTAGAACCGGTCACGGACGTGCGGCGCTTGCCTGCGGCGCCTGCCAGCCGCCGCCGAGGGCGAGAAACAGGTCGATGCGGCTCATCGCGACCTGCGATTCCGCCGCCGCCAGTTGCCCGCGCACGTCGGTGTAGGTCCGCGTCGCCTGCAGGTCGGCGAGGAAGGATTCGCGGCCGGCCTGGAAGAAGCGGTGCGTCTGCTCCGCCGCCTGTTGTGCCGAACGCGCCGCATCGGCCAGTGCGTCGCGCCGCTCCAGCATCGCACGGTACTGCGCCAGCCCGGTCTGCGCCTCGCGGATGGCGTTGAGCACCACGCCGTCGAAATGCGCCAGCGCCGCCTGGCTCGCCGCCTCCGCCTCGCGGATGCGTTCGCGCGCGCCGTTGGACGGCACCGTCCAGCTCAACAGCGGGCCGAAGCCCCAGCGGTTGGTCGACGGCTTGCCGAGGTTGTCGATGATGCCCACCGTGCCGACGGTGGCCCCGATGCTGATGTCCGGATACAACTCGCCGGTGGCGATGCCGATGCCCGCGGTGGACGCCGCCAGGCGCCGTTCGGCCTGACGGATGTCCGGGCGCCGCTTGAGCAGCGCGGCGCCGTCGCCGACCGGCATTACCTGGCTGATCCGCGGCAGGTGTGCGCATTGCACGACACCCGCGGGCAATTGCTCCAGCGGCCGCGCCAGCAGCATCGACAGGCGAAACAGCCCGGCCTGGCGCTGCGCCTCGAAACGCGGCAGCTCGGCGCGCAGGGACTTGAACTGGGTTTCGCTGCGCGTCACCTGGGTCTCGTCGCCTCGACCGGCATCGCGAAGACGCTGCACCAGCGTCACGCCCTGCTGCTGCAGGTCGAGCGATTGCTCGGCGATGGCGCGCTCCTCGTTGGCCGCGCAGACCTGGGTGTAGGCGCGCACCACGTCGGCGACCAGGGTGATCCGCGCCGTATCGGCGGCGGCCTGAGTGGCGTCGGCGTTGGCCCTGGCGGCCTCGATGCCGCGCTGCAGCACGCCGAACAGGTCGAACTGGTAGGACGCGCTGAGCGCGACGTTGCCGATGTTCGCCACCGGCACCTTGTCGGGAAGCAGGAAGGCCTCGCCGGATTCCTGGATGCGCTCGGCGGCGAGGTCCACGCCACCACCGAAGCCACCGGCGGCGGCCGCCTCGTCGACCTGGGCGCGGGAACGCGAGAGGTTGGCCGCAGCAACCCGCAGGTCGGCGTTGGAGGCCAGCGCCGCGGTCACTAACTGGTCCAGGCTCGGGTCCTGATACAGCTTCCACCAGTCCGCCGGCACCGGCGCCGACACCACCTCGGCGCCCGCGCCGGCCAGCCCGCCCTGCAGGTCCGGGCGATTCAGCGCGGCCTTCTCGGGCAGGTGGTAATCCGGCCCGACGACCTGGCAGGCGGCGAGCAGCAGGGCGACGCCGACGGCGCCTGCCCGGATCAGCGCGCTCATTGCCGACCGCCCTCCCCGGCGCTGTCCTCGACGATCGACACCGTCGCGGTGCGTCCGGCGATCATGCGGAAATCCTCGGGTACCTCGTCGAAGTCGATACGCACCGGAATCCGCTGCGCCAGGCGTACCCAGCTGAACGCCGGGTTGACGTTGGGCAGCAGGTTGCTGCCGCTGCTGCGGTCGCGGTCCTCGATGCCGGCGGCGATGCTCTGCACGTGGCCGCGCAGGCGAGCGCCGTCGCCGACCACGCGGATGTCCACCGACTGGCCGACATGAATGCCGGCCAGCTTGGTTTCTTCGAAATAGCCGTCGATGTGGAAGGATTCGCCATCCACCACCGAGAGCACCGGCCGCCCCGCGCTGACGAACTCCTGGGCGCGCGGCGCGCGGTCGTTGAGGTAGCCGTTCACCGGGCTGCGGATCACCGAGCGGTCCAGGTTCAGCTGCGCGCTGTCCACCGCCACCTGCGCCTCGGCCAGCGCGGACAACGCCCGCGCCTCGCGCGACTGGCTCTCTTCCAGTTGCTCGCGGGCGACCAGGTTGCCCAGCTGCTGGTTGCGCCGTGTTTCGCGGCGCGCCTGCTCGTAGGTTTCCTTGCGCTCGGCGACGGTCGCCTGCGCCTGGCGCAGCGCCAGGCCGAAGCGTTCCGGGTCGATGCGGAACAGCACCTGGCCACGCGTCACGACTTGGTTGTCGCGCACGTCCACCTGGTGGATCAGCCCGGAAACGTCGGGGGCGATCTGGATCACGTCGGCGCGGATGTGGCCGTCGCGGGTCCAGGGCGCGAACATGTAGTACATCACCATGCGCCAGACGATCACCGCGGCGAAGGAGACAACGAGCAGGGTCAGGACCACGCGGCCCAAGGTCAACCAGGGTTTCTTCATGTCATCAGGTATCGACTGAGCCCGTCCACCGCGCCCAGCAGCAGCGCGTAGAGACCGACGTTGAACAAGGCCCGGTGCCAGACCAGGCGATAGAAATGGAGGCGCGTCAGTACGGCGTGCACCCCGAGGTAGAGCAGATAGGTGATGCCCATCAGCACCAGCAGCGTGGGCAGGAACACCCCGCTGATATCCAGATCGCCGATCACAGGGGAGCTCCATCGATGCCATAGGGCGGTGATTCTTCGGCCTCGCCGGTGCCGGGTACCTCGACGCCGGGCAGCAGCGCCAGGCGCAAGCCGCTGAGCGCGTGCAGCACGTGCGGGCGCGCCTCGTTGAAGGTGTCCAGCGACGAGGTCGACAGCGCGCGGCGGGCGCGATCCATGGTCATCTGCAGACCCTTGGGCGCGGGCAGGCGTTCGCCGGCGTCCAGGCAGGCCTGGAAATGCGCGCCCACCTCCTCGACGATCTGCCGCAGCAGCGCCTGCGGGTAGGACGGCAGGCGTGGCAGGTACGCCAGCAGGTCGAGCAGGTTGAGCGCGATACGCAGGTCGCGCAGGGCGACACCGGTGTCCTGCCCGGTCTGCGCCAGACGCGGCAACTGCTGCATCAGGCGATCGAGCATGCGCACCGCCATCACCCGGTGCTCATTGAGGTTGGCCGGCTCGCCCAGGCGGGCGATGTCGCGCCAGCCGGAATGGGTCATCCGCCGCGCCGCCAGTTCGACGCCGAACGGACGCATTACCAGGGTCCAGACGAAGGCGAACAGCAAACCCACCGGCCCGGCGAGGTTGGAGTTGATGAAGCTCATGAAGTCAGCGTCGTAGGCGCCCTGGATGCTGATGAACGACGCGGTGTTGACGATGGTCAGCAGGGTTCCGAGGTAGAAGCGCGGCTGCACGGTGAGCGTACCGACGCAGATGAACGGCACGGCGAACGCCAGCACCAGCATCGGGAAGTCGTGCAGGTTGGGCAGCACGAGGAACAGGTAGAGGCTGGCGAACAGCACCGACATCGCGGTCCAGAAGAAGAACCGGTAGATCTGCGGCGCCGGATCGTCCATCGCGGCGAAGAAGCTGCAGGCCACCGCGGCGAGGATCACCGCGCTGCCGCCGTCGCTCCAGCCGAGCAAAATCCACAGGAACGACGCCACGCTGATCGCGGCGATGGTCGAGCACACCGAGTAGAGCATCATGCCGCGGTCGAGGTAGGGCGTGAGGCGACCCAGCCGCCAGTGCCGGTACACCGCACGCCACGGCGTCTGGCTCTCGGTCTGGATGGCGTGCTGCAGGCTGCGGCAGTCCTGCCACAGGTCGATCCACTCGCCGAGGCGATAGAGCGCGTTGGAAAACAGCAGCTGGCGACGCTCGTCGAGCTGCTCCGGGCTCGGCTGCAGGCGCTCGAGACTGTCGCGCAGGGCCTGCCAGCGCTCGACCGGCGCGCCCTCGCGGGTGTCCCTGAGCCAGTCGCGCGTCTCGTCGAGCAACGGCGCCAGCCGCGCCACCAGCTCCGGCGAACGGCGCTCCAGCGCCCACCAGGCGTCGTCCAGCGCATCGACCACCGGCAGCAGGTGGATCATCCGCCCGCGCAGCTCCTTGGCGTTGCGCACCGTCTGCGGCCGGGCCCCTTCATGGGGCAACTGGCCGATCATCGGCTCGAGGGTGTTAAAGGTGGTGACCATCGAAGCCCGCAGCGCACCGACCTCCTCCGGCTGCACGTCGCGCGCCAGGAAGCGGTCGCTGTAGGTGCTGGCATCGGTGAACCAGCGCCCCGCCGCGTCCACCAGCACGGGCGCCAGACGTCGCGGCCAGAACATGCTGCCGACCACCGCCGCGCAGACGATGCCGAGGAAGATCTCCTCGGTACGCGAAACGGCCACTTCGAAGACGGCTTCCGGGTTGTCCACCACCGGGAAGGCGATCAGCGGCAGGGTGTAGCCGGCGAGCATCAGCGCATAGCTGTTGGCGGTGCGCAGGTGCAGCGAGAGGAACAGCAGGACGCCGGTCCAGAGCGCGATGACGATGGCCAGCAGATAGGGCGTCTGCACCAGCAGCGGCACGAAGAACACCGCCGCACTGGCGCCCAGCGCGGTACCGGCGGCGCGGTACAGCGCCTTGGAACTGGTCGGCCCGACGAAGGGGCTGGAGACGATGTACACGGTGGCCATGGCCCAGTACGGCCGGGGCATTTCCATCAGCAGCGCGATGTACAGCGCGATCATCGACGCCGCGAAGGTGCGCATGCCATAGAACCAGTCGCGCGCCGGCGGCACGCTGCTGAAGAACCCGGTCATGGCGCGCCCGAGCCCGGCACGCCCGCCGCCTCGAAGGCACGCAACACGCGCAGTGTCGCCTCGAGGTCGGCGGGGGCGACGTCCTGCAGCACCTCACGGCGCAGGCGGGTGAGTTCGGCTTCGATCGCCGACGCCAGCGCGCGCCCACTCTCGGTGAGGCTGAGGGACTTGGCGCGACGGTCGGCGGCGTCTTCACTGCGACAGACGAATCCGGCGCTGCACAGCTGATCGAGCAGCCGCACCAGCGACGCCCCTTCCAGCCCGGCGGCATGGGCCACGGTGACCTGCCGGACGCCGTCGCCAAGCCGCGCGATCATCAGCAATGGCACCGCGCAGGCTTCGGAAATACCGTGGTTGACAAGCGCCAACTGGCAGATCCGCCGCCAGTGGCGGGTCGCCACCACCATGCCGCTGCTGATGCTGAGTCGAAGGGCGTCGAGATTCATAGGAATGAAATAGAATGCATAAACATAGTTTGCTAACTATCAATATGCGTGAAACCTGTCGGGCTCGTCAATTGTTCGCGACGAGCGACCTTGTCTACCTACGTCAGCGCCGCCTGGAGGAAGGTTCAACGAAGAACCGCGGATCGGTCGACTTAGCCGCCCGCCCCTTTGCCGCATCGACGATGACCGCTCAAGCGCCGTTCACTCGAAACCATGCCCCGCGTCGACCAGCAGGCGCCGGCCCTGGTCGAGGTCAGCGGCCTTGAGCATCAGGAAGTCGCCGTCGTACGTCGAAACGACGAATATCCCCAGCTCCGCCTCCGACAAGGGACGCACCACCGACAGCACGATTCCGGTCTCGTCGAAGGCGAACGGCCCCACCAGTTGCAGGCAGGCCCAGCCGCCGTCCGAGATCACGCTGGCCGGCACGCGATGCTGCGGACAGACGATGGACAACTCGCCCGCGCTCCGGCTGATGGAGACGAAGCCCGGACCATCGGCCCACGCCGGAATAGGCTCGAAGCCGCCCAGTCGGGACACCGCATAGCGTTCGGGCAGCACGCGAAGGCGAACGGAGGCAGTCATTCGTGAATCCTGGAGGTAGGGATCGGCAAGCGTGGCGACGTGTGGCGGGCACAGCAAGAGAGGTGAACGACCAGCCGCCGACTCCACGCATCAGCCCGATGCAGACGCCGACTGGTCGCCCGCGCGCATCATAAGCTACCGACGCGCTATTGACGTCAATTTCACATCTTTAACTGAAGCTGCAAAAACGCTTTCCCGTTCGCAAAGCGCAGCGGCGGTTTTTCCAGGCACAAAAAAAGCTGCTCAAGGCAGCTTCTTTTGTTTCTCCGGTGAGGGAGAAGATATGGCGCAGCGGACGGGACTCGAACCCGCGACCCCCGGCGTGACAGGCCGGTATTCTAACCGACTGAACTACCGCTGCGTGTCGGTTGGACTTTCGTCCGATTCTCACATGGTGGCTGATGACGGGATCGAACCGCCGACCCCCTGCGTGTGATGCAGGTGCTCTCCCAGCTGAGCTAATCAGCCTTCGCCTTGCGAGGTGGCGCAATTTACGCAGCGGCCGACGCTAAGTCAACACCCCGCTTGAACTTTTTCCGAAAACGCTCAGTCGGTGTAGATCATCTTTCGGGTCATGCCGCCGTCCACGACAAACTCCTGGCCGGTGACGAAAGTGGCGTTCGGCGAGACCAGCCAGCTGACCAGCGAAGCGATGCCCTCCACCGTCCCTACCCTTCCTGCCGGATGCTGGTCGTGGTCGCTTTCGGACAGCGGATCGGCGCGCCGATCACGTGGGTCGCGGGCGTCGATCCAGCCGGGGCTGACTGCGTTCACGCGGATATCCGGCCCCAGGCTGACGGCCAGCGCGCGGGTCAATGCCAGCAGCCCACCCTTGCTCGCCGAATAGGCTTCGCTATGGGCTTCGGATTGATGCGCGCGGGTGGAGGTCAGGTTGACGATCGAACCGCCGTGGGCGCGCAGATAGGGCGCGCAATGCTTGGCCAGCAGCATTGGCCCGGTGAGATTGACCGCCAGGACGCGGTTCCACTCGCCCATGGGAAGGCTTTCCAGCGGCGAGTTATAGGGATCGGCGTGTCCGGCGTTGTTGATCAGCGCATCGAGGCGGCCGAACTGACCAAGCACTTCGGCCACCGCGGTGGCGACCTGCTTCTCGTCGCTGACGTCCATCCGGATGAACCAGGCGCTCTCACCCAGCGCCCTGGCGACGCGCGAACCCCGTTCGCGCTCGACGTCGGCGAGCACCAGCTGCCAACCCTCGGCGATCAGCCATGCGGCGATCCCCAGGCCGATACCGCGTGCGCCACCGGTGACCAGCGCGACCTTGCCGTTCGCTCCTGCGGCGGAACGGGGCGCCCACTCCAGGGCGTCCCGCTCGCCCGCCGTCATACCGTACGCAGGGCAGCGAGGCCCAGGGCCAGGTCCGCCTTGATGTCGTCGATGTCCTCGAGGCCCACGGCGACCCGGATCAGGTTGTCGTGAATACCGGCGCGTTCGCGATCCTGTTGCGACAGGCGACCGTGCGAGGTGGTCGCCGGATGGGCGATGGTGGTCTTGGTATCGCCCAGGTTGGTGGTGATCGAGATCATCCGTGTGGCATCGATGACCGCCCAGGCGCCCGCCTTGCCGCCGGCGACCTCGAAGCTCACCACCGCGCCGAACGCCTTCTGCTGCCGCTTGGCCAGCTCATGCTGCGGATGGCTGGCCAGGCCGGAGTAGTAGACACGCTCGACGCCCGGCTGGCCTTCCAGCCACTGCGCCAGCTCCAGCGCCGAATCGCTGTGCGCGCGCATGCGCACGCGCAGGGTTTCCAGGCCCTTGAGGAACACCCAGGCATTGAACGGACTCAGCGTGGGACCGGCGGTACGCAGGAACCCCACCACTTCGGACATCTGTGCCGCGCGACCGGCGACCACGCCGCCGAGGCAGCGACCCTGGCCGTCGATGTACTTGGTCGCGGAGTGGATGACGATGTCCGCACCGAGCTTCAGCGGCTGCTGCAGCGCGGGCGTGCAAAAGCAGTTGTCCACCGCCAGCAGCGCGCCGTGGGCGTGGGTGATTTCGGCCAGCGCGGCGATATCGACCAGCTCGGCGAGCGGGTTCGAGGGGGATTCGACGAAGGCCAGCCTGGTGTTCGGCTTGAACGCCGCGCGCCAGGCGTCGAGATCGGCCAGCGGCGGGTAGTCGACCTGCACGCCGAAACGCTTCAGGTACTTCTCGAACAGGCTGATGGTCGAGCCGAAGACGCTGCGCGAGACCAGCACATGATCGCCGGAACTACACAGGCTCATGACCATGGCCAGGATCGCGGACATCCCCGAGGCAGTGGCGACCGCCTGTTCGGCGCCTTCGAGCGCGGCGATGCGTTCCTCGAACATGCGCACGGTGGGGTTGGTGTAGCGCGAATAGACGTTGCCCGGCACTTCACCGCCAAAGCGCGCGGCGGCATCGGCAGCGGTGCGGAACACGTAGCTGGAGGTGAAGAACAGCGGCTCGCCGTGCTCGCCTTCCGGCGTGCGCTGCTGGCCGGCACGCACCGCCAGGGTGTCGAAACCTACGCCGTCCAGGTCGCTGTCGAGCCGACCGGCATCCCATTCCTGGGTCATATCGCTACCTCACGAAAAGTAGGGCTGCAGGGTGCGCCGTGCGCGCCCTCGAAACGGACAGGGTCGCCCCTGCCCGCCATCAGTTGTTGTACAGGTCGATGATCGCGCTGACCGCCTGAGATTTGACCTTGCTCGCGTCGTTGCGCGCCTGCTCGATGCGGTTCAGGTAGGCCTCGTCGATGTCACCGGTGACGTACTTGCCATCGAACACCGCGCAGTCGAAGTTGGCGATCTTGATCTTTTTGCTGCCGCTGACCGCTTCGATCAGGTCGGGCAGATCCTGGTAGATCAGCCAGTCGGCGCCGATCAGCTCGCAGACTTCTTCGGTGGTACGGCCGTGAGCGATCAGCTCATGGGCGCTGGGCATGTCGATGCCGTAGACGTTGGGATAACGCACCGCCGGCGCCGCCGAGCAGAAGTAGACGCTCTTCGCGCCGGCTTCGCGGGCCATCTGGATGATCTGCTTGCAGGTGGTGCCACGCACGATGGAGTCGTCCACCAGCATCACGTTCTTGCCGCGGAACTCCAGCTCGATGGCGTTGAGCTTCTGCCGTACGGATTTCTTGCGCGCCGCCTGGCCGGGCATGATGAAGGTCCGCCCGATGTAGCGATTCTTGACGAAGCCCTCGCGGAACTTCACGCCCAGGCGGTTGGCCAGCTCCAGCGCGGCGGTGCGGCTGGTATCGGGAATCGGGATGACCACGTCGATGTCGTGCTGCGGACGCTCGCGGAGGATCTTGTCGGCCAGCTTCTCGCCCATGCGCAGGCGCGCCTTGTAGACCGAGATGCCGTCCATGATGGAGTCCGGACGGGCCAGATAGACGTGCTCGAAGATGCACGGAGCGTATTTCGGATTCGTCGCGCACTGCCGGGTGAACAGCTTGCCGTCCTCGGTGATGTACACCGCCTCGCCCGGCGCCAGATCGCGGATCAGGGTGAAGCCGAGCACGTCCAGCGAGACGCTCTCGGAGGCGATCATGTACTCCACGCCCTCGTCGGTATGGCGCTGGCCGAACACGATCGGACGAATGCCGTTGGGGTCGCGGAAACCGACGATCCCGTAGCCGGTGATCATCGCCACCACGGCGTAACCGCCCAGGCAACGCTCGTGCACGTGAGTGACGGCGGCGAACACGTCTTCCTCGGTCGGCTGCAGCTTGCCGCGCTGGGCCAGTTCGTGGGCGAACACGTTGAGCAGCACTTCCGAGTCGGAATTGGTGTTCACGTGGCGCAGGTCGGATTCGTAGATTTCCTTGGCCAACTGCTCGACGTTGGTCAGATTGCCGTTGTGCGCCAGGGTGATGCCGTACGGCGAGTTGACGTAGAACGGCTGCGCCTCGGCCGAGCTGGAGCTGCCGGCGGTCGGGTAGCGCACGTGGCCGATGCCCATGTGGCCGACCAGGCGCTGCATGTGGCGTTGCTGGAAGACGTCACGCACCAGGCCGTTGTCCTTGCGCAGGAACAGGCGACCGTCGTGGCTGGTGACGATCCCGGCAGCATCCTGGCCGCGGTGCTGGAGGACGGTCAGGCCGTCATACAGCGCCTGATTGACGTTCGACTTACCGACGATACCGACGATGCCACACATGTGACGCAACCTCACTGGTTCAGGCTAAAGACAGGTTTGCGAAGGCCGGCATGTTCGCACGACGACCGCGCATGACCTCTTTTACTTGGGCATCAGCCCACTGGCGTTCAATCCCTGGGAAACGGCGCTGTCGATCATCCAATGACCGGCAAGATTCAGAATCAGGTTCTTCGACCAATCGGCGACCATCAGGAAATGCGGCAACAGCACCGACTGTTGCCACCAGACGTCCTCCTGGACCGGCGCCAGGCTCAGCAGCCCCACCAGGACCACCACCAGCAGCGCCCCGCGCGCCGCGCCGAAGACCATGCCGAGAAAACGGTCGGTACCGGAAAGGCCGGTGACCCGGATCAGCTCGCCGATCAGGAAATTGATCAACGCACCGACCAGCAGTGTCACCACGAAAAGAATGATGCAGGCGGCGATCACGCGCGCCGACGGGGTTTCGATGAAACGGTCCAGGTACACCGACAGTGCACCGCCGAACATCCAGGCGACCACGCCGGCAACGATCCAGGTGAGCAGCGACAGGGCTTCCTTGACGAAGCCGCGCTTCAAACTGATCAGACTGGAGACAGCGATGACGGCGACTATCGCCCAATCGACCCAGGTGAATGCCACGATGCTGCCTGCCAACACGGTGCTGCCTGCGAACGGGAAAGGCGCGGCATTTTAGCAGAGCCGACCCGCTCCGGTAAGCGAAGCTTTCTATCGCCTCGCCTGGCTGCGCCTATCAGGGTTTGAAGCGCACCACGAAACCGTTGAGCTTCTGCTGCTTGTTGAGCTGATCGCGCAGCCGATCGGCCTCCGCCCGCTCGATCACCGGACCGACGAATACTCGGTTCATGTTCTCGGCGTTGCGGATGTAGGCGTTGTAGCCCTGGTTGCGCAGGGTCGCCTGCAGCGTTTCGGCGCTGGCGCGATTGGATAGGCTGGCCAGTTGGACCGACCAGCTGATGGGGAGATTATTGGCATCCAGACGACTGTCCGCCGGTTTGCTCGCCGGCGCCGGCGCGGGAACGGTTGCCGAGGGGGCGGCAGCCGGAGCAGCCGGCGCGGTCGGCGCCGGAACGCTGGCGGCGGGCGTTGCAGGCAAAGCGGCAATCGGCGTCTGAGGCGGATCGGCCGGCACCGGCTCGTCCGGCAGAGGCTGGGGCTCGGGCACCGCGACCGGCTCGACCTCGATGGTCGGCGCCGCCGGCGTCGCCGGCATGCTCGGCGCGTCCACCACGACGCGACGCAGTTCGTCGTCGCGGGAGAGCAGCATCGGCACGAAGATCACCGCCAGCGCGACCAGCACCAGCGCGCCGACCATACGTTGCTTGAGCCCTTTGTCCAGCACAGCCATTCCCCGCTCCTAGTGCCGGGCCAACCATTCCAGGGCCTCGGCC
This sequence comes from Pseudomonas sp. UBA6310, assembly GCF_002438225.1. Lineage (NCBI taxonomy): Bacteria > Pseudomonadati > Pseudomonadota > Gammaproteobacteria > Pseudomonadales > Pseudomonadaceae > Pseudomonas > Pseudomonas sp. UBA6310. Next base: position 21,277 of record NZ_DJTK01000084.1, read on the forward strand.
ACACAATAAAAAGAACCGAATACCACGATTTCATCGCCCGTCGATGCCCGCTCGCACTGAGCCTCGATGGCGCGACCGATGTCGCCTGCGTCGCTCGCCTCAGCCCCGGCCTCCTGCAAAGCGGCCAGCAACTCGACGGCCGGCCGGGAGCGCGGCGTCGGTAGCGCGGCGACCGACCAGTTGGCGATCTGTGGCAACAGCGGCTGCAGCACGCCCGCAAGGTCCTTGTCGGCCAGCAGACCGAACACCGCCAGACGCTGCCCGCCGATCGGCGTCGATGCCAGACGGCGTGCCAGGTACTCGGCGGCATGGGGATTATGCCCAACATCGAGCAACAGTGTCAGGGACTTGCCTCGCCAGTGAATCGCCCGCCGGTCCAGCCGCCCGGTGACGCGGGTTCGCGCCAGCGCCTCGAAGAGCATCGGCGGTTGCCAGTCGAGCCCCAGCAGCGCGAAGGCCTGCAGGGCGAGCGCGGCGTTTTCCATCGGCAGGTCTAGCAGCGGGAGGTCGTGCAACTCCAGCACCTGGCCGGCGCCATCGCGGCCCTGCCAGTGCCAGCCCTGTTCGCCGATCGCCAGATCGTAATCGCGTCCCCGCAGGTACAGGGGCGCGTGCAGCTCAGCGGCCTTGTCCAGCAACGGCGCCGGGGGATCGAGGTCGCCGCACAGCGCGGGCCTGCCGGCGCGCAGGATGCCGGCCTTCTCGAAGGCGACCGATTCGCGGCTGTCGCCCAGCCAGTCGGCGTGATCGAGGCCGATGCTGGTGACCAGCGCCAGATCGGCATCGATCAGGTTCACCGCATCCAGTCGCCCGCCAAGGCCGACTTCGAGCACCACGGCGTCGAGCCCGGCCCGCTCGAACAGCCAGAAGGCCGCCAGCGTGCCCATCTCGAAATAGGTCAGGGAAATATCGCCACGCGCGGCCTCGACCGCGGCGAAGGCTTCGCACAGCTGCGCATCGCTGGCCTCGACGCCATTCAGCCAGACGCGCTCGTTGTAACGCAGCAGGTGCGGCGAGCTGTAAACGCCGACGCGCAGTCCCTGCGCCCGCATCAACTCGGCCAGGAAAGCGCAGGTAGAGCCCTTGCCATTGGTGCCGGTGACGGTGATCACCCGCGGCGCGGGTCTGCCCAGCCCGAGGCGCCGGGCCGCTTCCCGCGAGCGTTCCAGGCCCATTTCGATGGCCGTGGGGTGCAATTGCTCGAGGTAAGCGAGCCAGTCGCCCAGGCTGCGCTCGATCATGCCTCGGCGGGAGCCTGGACCGGCGCCACGGAGTGCACGGGGCTGGGAAGCCCCATGAGCTGAGCGAGCAGGCGCGCCAGACGCGGGCGCAGTTCGGCACGGTGGATGATCATGTCGATGGCGCCGTGATCGAGAAGGAACTCGCTACGCTGGAAGCCTTCCGGCAGTTTTTCGCGCACGGTCTGTTCGATCACACGCGGGCCGGCGAAGCCGATCAGCGCCTTGGGTTCGGCCACGATCACGTCGCCAAGCATGGCCAGACTGGCCGACACCCCGCCATACACCGGGTCGGTCAGCACGGAAATGAACGGCAGGCCTTCTTCGCGCAGACGCGCCAGTACCGCCGAGGTCTTGGCCATCTGCATCAGCGAGATCAATGCTTCCTGCATGCGCGCGCCGCCGGACGCGGAGAAGCACAGCATCGGGCAGCGCTGCTCGAGGGCGACGTTGGCCGCGCGCACGAATCGCTCCCCCACCACGGCACCCATCGAGCCGCCCATGAAGGAGAACTCGAAAGCCACCGCAACCACCGGAATGTCCTGCAGCGTGCCGCGCATGGCGATCAGCGCGTCCTTCTCGCCGGTGTCCTTCTGCGCCGCGGTCAGACGGTCCTTGTATTTCTTGCTGTCACGAAACTTGAGGCGATCCACCGGCTCCAGCTCGGCGCCGATCTCTTCGCGGCCCTCCGGATCGAGGAAGATGTTCAGCCGCGCACGCGCATCGATGCGCATGTGGTGGTTGCACTTGGGGCAGACGTCGAGGGTCTTTTCCAGCTCGGGCTTGTACAGCACCGCCTCGCAGGACGGGCACTTGTGCCAGAGCCCTTCGGGCACGGAACTCTTCTTCACCTCGGACCGCATGATCGAAGGGATCAGTTTGTCTACCAGCCAGTTGCTCATGCTGTCGTTCTCCAAAGCTTCGGGCCCGCGCGCCACGAGGGCGCTTGCCGGGCGGATTCAAAGTCGCGACCGCGAGCGGCGCATTCGGCGTGCCAGGCACCCACGGGGCCGGGCTGATCCGCGCCGCCACTCGAACGAGCAGGCACGCGGATCGAAAAACAGTTCGTCGACAGGCGCCGTAGAGCGCCCGAGGCGCCTCGCGCCTGCGTCGACGACGCGTCAGTGCTAGTGGACGGCTGACGAGGGAAGGCCGTCACATGAACAGCGTGATCGCACCTTTCGGCCACGCGCAGCATCACGCCGCCGAGCCGCCTTTGACGGCATCGATGAACGCACGAATCTTCTGCGCATCCTTGATGCCCTTGCTGGCCTCGACCCCGCCACTGACGTCCACGGCGTACGGACGAACCTCCCGAACGGCATCGGCGACGTTATCGGGCGTGAGCCCACCGGCGAGGATCAGCGGCTTGGACAGGCCCCGCGGAATCAGCGACCAGTCGAAGGATTCACCGGTGCCACCGGGAACGCCGGCGACATAGGTGTCGAGAAGAATGCCGCTGGCCTTCGGGTAGTGGGCGGCCAGCGCGGCGATGTCATCGCCCGGTTTGACCCGCAGCGCCTTGATGAACGGCCGGTGATAGCCGTCGCAGGCATCCGCGCTTTCATCGCCATGGAACTGCAGAAGATCGAGCGGCACGGCGTCGAGGATCTCTCCCAGTTCGCAGCGACTGGCATCGACGAACAGCCCGACGGTGGTCACGAAGGGCGGCAAGGCCGCGATGATCGCCCGCGCCTGCTGAACGGAAACCGCACGCGGGCTGCGCGGGTAGAACACCAGGCCGATCGCATCGGCACCGGCGTCAACCGCGGCGAGAGCGTCTTCGATGCGGGTAATACCGCAGATTTTGCTGCGAACGGCTAGCAAGTTGCGAGGACCTCGGGGATCAGATAGCCCCGAATAGTAGCAAATGCGCTTCTAGGCGTCAGCCATCACGTCCGGCAGGCCGGAGAGGAAATGCGGGCCCAGGTAGCGCTGGGGGAGCTCGAACTCGGCCGGATACTCGACCTGCACCAGGTACAGACCGAACGGATGCGCCGTCACGCCGCCGGTGCGTCGAACACGGGTTTCCAGCACTTCCCGAGCCCATTCCACCGGACGCTCTCCGGCACCGATGGTCATCAGCACGCCGGCGATGTTGCGCACCATGTGATGAAGGAAGGCGTTGGCGCGGATGTCCAGAACGATGAAGCGACCGTGCTCGATCAACTCGAGGTGATGGATGGTCTTTATCGGCGACTTGGCCTGGCACTGACGTGCGCGAAAGGCACTGAAGTCATGCGTGCCGACCAGACTGCGCGCGGCTTCGCGCATACGCGCGACGTCCAGCGGGCGGTGATTCCAGGTCACCTCCTCGGCCATGTGCGCCGGACGAATCTGATCGTTGTAGATGACATAGCGATAGCGCCGCGCCATGGCCGAGAACCGCGCATCGAACGCGCGCGGCATGAACTTGGCCCAGGTCACGCTGATGTCCGGGGGGAGATTCAGGTTGGCACCCATGATCCAGGAATGCAGCGAGCGCTCGACCGAGGTATCGAAGTGCACCACCTGGCCGCTGGCATGTACCAGGGCATCGGTACGCCCCGCGCAGCTGAGAGTAACGGGGGCCCCGCCGGCGACCTTGGACAGGGCCTTTTCGAGGGACTCCTGAATCGACGGAACACCGGCGCGCTGACGCTGGAAGCCGCGGTAGCGGGTTCCGCGGTACTCAACGCCCAGGGCGACTCTGAAAAAGCCAGCGGCAGCCACTGGGGCTGCCGCTTCGGGTACTGCATCGGTCATGTGTCAAACCAGTCGGGAAATCATCTCGCGCGCTTCCTGCTGCTGGGCAGCGTCGCCTTCGGCAAGCACTTCGTCGAGGATGTCGCGGGCGCCTTCGCTGTCGCCCATGTCGATGTAAGCACGCGCCAGGTCCAGCTTGGTCGCGGTTTCGTCGGTACCGGAGAGGAAGTCGAAATCGTCTTCGTCGCTCGGCCCGGCCAGGGTATCGGCTGTCATCGGCGCATCGGCGAACGGGTCATCGAACGGCTCATCGACAACAGGCTCGGGAACGACCGGCGGCTGAGCCTCGTCATTCATCTGATCGAGTTGCGCCGCAACGCGGTCGAGCTGTGCGGCGAAGTCGTCCTTAGCCGGCTCATCGTCGTCCAACGACAGATCGAAATCGGCCAGCGGCGCGTCGACCGAGCTGCGCGGATCGACCACCGGCTCTTGCGGCAACTCGAAGCTCGGCTCGTCGAGGGTGCCCGTCTCGGAAGTTACAACAGGCTCGTCTTCGAGGTTGAAGAGGAAGTCGTCGTCAGCGGACAGCGGCTTTTCATTGGCTTCCTGAGCGTCCAGATCCAGGTTGAAGTCGGCAAGCTCGTCGGTCAGGTCGGGGCTTGAAGCGCCCTCGTCCTTGTCCAGATCCAGATCGAAATCCAGATCCGGCTCAGCCGCTGGCGAGGACGTCGACGCAAATTGCAGGTCATCATCCAGCGACAGATCGCCCAGGTCGTCTGCCGGCTCGGTCTTCGCAGCCGGGGACGGATCGGTATCGAAGTCCAGATCGAGGTCGTCGAGATCGAAGGCATCGTCATCCAGGGCCGCGCTGGGCGCTGGCTCCTGAATCGCCAGATCGTCCAGATTGAACTCGTCACGCTCGTCGTCGCGGGAGGCCGCGGCCGCGGCGCTAGCCAGGGCGGCGGCGGCCAGCGCGCTCATGGCCGGGTAGCGGAGCTTCAGCGAGTCGATATCGGAACTGCTGCCGCCCATTTCGCGCAGTTCGTTTTCCTGGCGAACGAAGCCTTCACGATCACCCAGCTCCGCATACACTTCCATCAGCTTGAGACGCAGGTCGGCACGTTGCGGCTCGTCATTGATGGCGCCCTGGAGCAACTCCGCCGCCTGGTTGAAACGACCGTAGGCGATGTAGATGTCCGCCTCGCCCAGCGGATCGCCGGTCTGCGGCGTAACGCGCTCGCTGACAGGGGACGAAAGCTCGACCTGCGGATCGTCGTCGAGGGCGTCGAAACTGCCGGCGCCCAGCCCCATGTCGCTGTCGAACTTGTTGCCGGCGTCATCGCCACCAATGATCACGTTGTTCTGCTGGACCGTTTCCTTGGCGGAATTGCGCCGCGACAGGATCAGCAGGGCGATCAGCAACAGCAGCAAGGCCCCGCCACCCAGGAGGGCGAGCATGGTCGGGTTGGCCAGCAGCGAGCTGAGGATACCTTCGTCGGGCTCGTCGGCCGCGGGCAGCGGCTGAGCAGGCGCAGGCTCCGGTGTTGGCTCGACCGGCGCGGGAGCCTGTTCGGCCTGAGGCTCCACGGGCGCGGCAGGTTCGGCGGGAGCAGCTTCCGGCGCAGTGGCCGGAGCGCCCACGGCGTTCTCGGTGGCATCCGGCTCCCCGGCGGGTGCAGAAGGCTGGGCGCCAGCAGGCTGGTTTTCGGTGGGTGCTGCGGGCGCTGGTGTCGGCACAGCCGGGGCTGGCGAGGCGGTCGCGGGTGCAGCAGGCGTTGCCGGAGCCTGACCCTGCTCGGCCACGCTGGCCTGGAGTTTGGCCAACTGGCTGTCCTTGAGCTGGATCAGCCGCTGCAGCTTGTCCAATTGGCTCTGCAGGTCGTCGACCCGACTCTTCAGCTCGGCGCTTTCGCGACGCGACGAGTCGAGGCTCTCCTGCGTGACCGCCAGCTTGTCCACCAGCGCCTTGCTGTTGCCGCCGCCGGTGCCACCGGCATCGCTGCCGCTGGTGGCGCTGCCGGCTTCCGGAGCCACGAGGCGGAGGTTGTCGCTACGCTCGCTCTGCGCGGGCGCGGCGCCCGCTTCGGCGCGGCGTGTGGCATCCAGTTGCCGGGCGCCAGGTGCCGCGCGGCGACCCGAGCGCCAGGCGGCGTTCTGCGCAGCGACCTGGGCCAGCGCTTCGCTCTGCGAGCGGCTGTGGATCTGCTCGTCGGTGGGCAGGCGCAGTACCTGCCCGCTCTTCATCCGGTTGATGTTGCCGTCGAGAAAGGCATCCGGGTTGAGGTCCTGGATCGCCAGCATCGCCTGGTGGACGGTGCCGCCGCTGCGGACCTGCTGTGCGACTTCCCAGAGGGTGTCGCGGGAGGTGGTGCGGTATTCGCTGCTGGCAACGCGTGGAGCGGATGCGGCGGGAGCCGAGGGACGTGGCGCGGTCGCGGGCGCTGCGCTCGAGGCCGGAGCGGGAGCCGGGCGTGGCGCGGTGGCTACCGGCGGACGCGTGACCGGCCTGGCGACCGGCAGTTGCGGCGCCACGGCGGCCGCGGTTTCCGGGGAATACAGCGGCGGGTCGAGCAGCAGGGTGTACTCGCGCAGCAGACGACCGCTCGGCCAGAGCACTTCCACCATGAAGTTGAGGTAGGGCTCGCGTACCGGCTTGGAAGAGGTCACACGGATGACGTTCTTGCCGTTGGCATTCAGGGCCGGGGTGAACTTGAGGTCGGTGAGGAAGAACTGGCGGTCGACGCCGGCCTTGGCGAAATCTTCGGGAGAGGCCAGTTTCGGCCGGACTTCGTCGGTTTCGAGTCCCTTGACGTCGAGGAGCTCGATCTCCGCCTGCAACGGTTGGTTCAACGCGGATTTCAGGGTGACTTCGCCCAAGCCCAGCGCATACGTCATCCCTGAGGTGAGCGACGTAGCGGCTGCGATTGCCAGCACCAGTTTGCGAACCCGAACCATAGTGTTTTCCCTTGTTTTCGCCTTCCCCCCGAAAACCCGGGGAGAAACTAGATACTCGCTGCCCGCTCCATCCTGGGATGGTCCCCGTCAGCGATCAGCCAAGCACGTAGCAACAAACCTAGAATAGTTCTTCAAACTCAAAGGTAAGTATCTTTTACGGATAGTGTTTTATCAACAACTCAGCCAGTTGCAGCACATTCAGCGCGGCGCCTTTTCGTACATTATCAGAAGCAATCCACAAATTGAGTTCATGGGGATCGTCCAGCCCGCCACGCACGCGCCCTACGTACACCACGTCCTGACCGACCGCATCCCCGGTGGCCGTCGGATAATCGTCCTCCAGCAACTCTACACCCGGCGCAGTGCCCAGTATTTGACGCACCGCGGCCATGTCCAGCGGCTCTTCGGCGACGATCGATACGCTGAGGCTGTCGCCAAAGAACACCGGCGCCTGGATGAAAGTCGAGGACACCGCCAGGCGCGGCAGGTCGAGGAGCTGCTTGAGCTCGCCCGCCAGACGCTTCTCCAGCGAGCCATGGCCGTGGGCATCGCATGCTTCCACCTGAGCCAGCAGGTTGAAGGCGATCTGCCGATCGAACAGACGCGGCTCCAGCGGGCGCAGGTTGAGCAGTTCCGTGGTCTGCCTGGCCAGCTCGCTGACGCCCTCGCGGCCGCGGCTCGACACCGCCAGGCAGGCGCTGACCGTGACCCGCTGCAATTCGACCAGTTGCCGCAACGGCGCCAGCACCACCGACAGCGCGATAGCTACCGGCGACGGGCTGCTCAGTTGCACGGGCAGGTTCAGCGCCTCGATCGCCAGCCCATTGGCCTCGGGCACCGCGCGCGGCGCGCGTTGCGCATCCAGCGCGCCGGTCACGTCGAGCAGCGAGCACCCCGCCGCTTCCGCCCGCGGCGCGTAGGAGCGGGTCAGCGCCTCGCCTGCGACGAAGAACACCAGGCTGACCTGGGAGAAATCGAAGTCGGCGACATCGCGCACGCGCAGGTTCTTGCCGCGAAACGGCAGCGATTCGCCGGCGCTTTCAGGGTCGCCAAGAAGGAACAGGTTGCCGACCGGGAAGTCGCGCTCGCCGAACAGTTCGACCAGGGTCTTGCCGACCTCGTCGCTGGCGCCGACTACGGCGATGTCGATGGTTTGGCTCATGACGGAAGCGGCCTCTTGCGAATGGAGAGGCACTTTATAGAGGAAAACCGGAGGGGGAAAGCACACGGCCCGCCGCCGTTCGCGGCGGGCGCGCGGGCCGGGAGCGGAGAGATCCGCTCCCGGAGGGCATCGCCATCAGCGTTCGAGGAGAATCCGCAGCATGCGCCGCAACGGCTCCGCCGCACCCCACAGCAACTGGTCGCCCACGGTGAAGGCGCCCAGGTAATGCGAGCCCATGTTCAGCTTGCGCAGGCGACCCACCGGAACGCTGAGGGTGCCGGTGACGGCGGTCGGCGTCAGCTCGCGCATGCTGATCTCGCGCTGGTTCGGCACCAGCTTGACCCACGGGTTGTGCTGGCTGATCAGCCCTTCGATATCGGACAGCGGCACGTCCTTGTTCAGCTTGATGGTCAGCGCCTGGCTGTGGCAACGCATGGCACCGATGCGCACGCAGATGCCGTCCACCGGGATCGGGTTCTTGAACCGCCCGAGAATCTTGTTGGTCTCGGCCTGACCCTTCCACTCTTCACGGCTCTGGCCGTTGGGCAGTTCCTTGTCGATCCACGGGATCAGGCTGCCGGCCAGCGGCACGCCGAAGTTTTCCGTCGGGAAGGCTTCGCTGCGCTGCATCTCGGCGACCTTGCGGTCGATGTCGAGGATGGCGCTGGCCGGGTTGGCCAGCTCGTCGGCCACGGAGGCTTCGATGGCGCCCATCTGTTTGATCAGCTCGCGCATGTTCTGCGCGCCTGCGCCGGAAGCCGCCTGGTAGGTCATGGCGCTCATCCACTCGACCAGGCCGGCCTCGAACAGGCCGCCGAGGCCCATCAGCATCAGGCTGACGGTGCAGTTGCCGCCGATGTAGTTCTTCACACCGCCGTCGAGCTTCTGGTCGATCACCTTGCGGTTGACCGGGTCGAGCACGATCACCGCGTCGTCGTCCATGCGCAGGCTGGAGGCGGCATCGATCCAGTAGCCCTGCCAGCCGGCTTCGCGCAGTTTGGGGAAGACTTCGCTGGTGTAGTCGCCGCCCTGGCAGGTGAGGATCACGTCCAGACCCTTGAGCTCGTCGATGCTGTAGGCGTCCTTCAGCGGAGCGACTTCCTTGCCCACGTCAGGGCCCTGGCCACCGACGTTGGAGGTGGTGAAGAACACCGGTTCGATCAGGTCGAAATCCCGCTCTTCCAGCATCCGCTGCATGAGCACGGAACCGACCATGCCGCGCCATCCGATCAAACCTACACGTTTCATCGCAACCGTACCTTTATTGTCGAAATCGCCCGCCGAATCGCGGCGGGCCGAAGAGATTAACGCCTGGAACCTCAGAGTGCACGCAGTGCCGCGACCACCGCATCGCCCATCTCGGCGGTGCCGACCTTGCGCATTCCAGCGGAATGGATGTCGCCGGTGCGCAGACCCTGGTCGAGCACCTTGCTGACCGCCTGCTCGATGGCGTCGGCCGCCTGGGTCTGGTTGAAGCTGTAGCGCAGCATCATGGATACCGAGAGGATGGTCGCCAGCGGGTTGGCGATGCCCTGCCCGGCGATGTCCGGCGCGGAACCGTGGCACGGCTCGTACATGCCCTTGTTGCTGGCGTCCAGCGAGGCCGACGGCAGCATGCCGATGGAGCCGGTGAGCATCGAGGCTTCGTCGGAGAGGATGTCGCCGAACATGTTGTCGGTGACGATCACGTCGAACTGCTTGGGCGCGCGGACCAGTTGCATGGCGGCGTTGTCGACGTACATGTGCGACAGCTCGACCTGCGGGTAATCCTTGGCCACTTCCTCGACCACTTCGCGCCACAGTTGGCTGGAGGCGAGCACGTTGGCCTTGTCCACCGAGCACAGCTTGTTGCCGCGCACGCGCGCCATGTCGAAGCCGACGCGCGCGATGCGGCGGATTTCGCTCTCGCTGTAGGGCAGCGTGTCGAAGGCCTTGCGCTCGCCGTTCTCCAGGGTCTCGGTGCCACGCGGGGCGCCGAAGTAGATGCCGCCGGTGAGTTCGCGAACGATCAGGATGTCCAGGCCGGAGACCACTTCGGGTTTCAGCGACGAGGCGTCGGCCAGTTGCGGATAGAGGATCGCCGGGCGCAGGTTGGCGAACAGGCCCAGTTGCGAACGGATCTTCAGCAGGCCGCGCTCGGGACGGATGTCGCGCTCGATCTTGTCCCACTTCGGCCCGCCGACCGCGCCCAGCAGCACCGCATCGGCCGCACGGGCGCGCGCCAGGGTCTCGTCGGCCAGCGGCACGCCATGCTTGTCGATGGCGGCGCCGCCGATCACGTCTTCGATCAGTTCGAAGCCCAGGCTGTACTTCTCGTTGGCCAGGTTCAGCACCTTGACCGCCTCGGCCATGATTTCCGGACCGATGCCGTCGCCAGGGAGAACCAGAATCTGCTTGCTCATGCTTTTCTCTCGTTGGGTGCCGCCTGGCACCGGTAAAAAATCAACGTTCGGCCCAGATCAGCAGCACGTCGGTGCTGAAGGAGCCGTCGTCGGCAATCTCGAAATACTCGCGAACCTCGTCGCCCACCGCCTGCTGCATCGCCCGGATCGCCGCGCGGAACACGTCCGGCGTGCGCATCCGTTCGACCCAGGAGCTGTACTCCAGGCGCAGGCGCTGGCGGCTGCACGCGGTCACCACCAGACCGGCCTCGCCGAGCTGGCGGGCCCACTCGGCGGGCGAATAATCGCGCACATGGCTGCTGTCGCGCAGCACTTCCACCGTTTGCAGATGCGTATCGAACAACGGCAGGCCAGGCGCCGCGACATCGACGAAGGCGGCCACGCCGCCCGGCTTGAGTACCCGGCGCACTTCGCGCAGGGCCTGGCCGAGATCGCTCCAGTGATGCGCGGAGTAGCGGCTGAAGACGAAATCGAAGCGGGCATCGGCGAACGGCAGGTGCTCGGCCGCGCCGCATTCGGTGCGGATGTTGCCCAGGCCGCGCTCGCGGGCGGCTTTGGCCACCACGTCGAGCATGTCCTGCGACAGGTCGTAGGCGACCACTTCGGCCACCGCCGGTGCGACATGGAACGCGACGTGGCCGGCGCCACAGCCGAGATCGAGCAGACGCGCATCGGCGCGACCGGCGACCGCGGCCTGGAGGGCGGCGAATTCGCTGCCCTGCGCATGCACGGCGCTGTTCAGGTAGGCGTTGGCCTGTTCGCCGAACTGCGTCTGCACCACCTGGGAATGGGCTTTCTGATTCACGTCGTGACTCCGCGTAGAGGGCAAGGTGCGCATGGCGCACCCTACGGCGCGCCGCTTACTTGATGGCGCCGAACAGCCAGGGCTGGCGCTGCTGGTGACCGGCCTCGAATTGCTTGATGGCATCGGCGTCCTGCAGGGTCAGGCCGATGTCGTCGAGCCCGTTGAGCAGGCAATGCTTGCGGAAGGCGTCGACCTCGAACGAATAGGTCTTGCCGTCCGGGCGGGTCACCGTTTGCGCGGCGAGGTCGACGGTCAGCTGGTAGCCCTCGTTGGCCTCGACCTGCTCGAACAGTTCGTCGACTTCCTCGTCCTTCAGGATGATCGGCAGCAGGCCGTTCTTGAAGCTGTTGTTGAAGAAGATGTCGGCGTAGCTCGGCGCGATCACGCTGCGGAAGCCGTACTCGTCCAGCGCCCAGGGCGCGTGCTCGCGGGAGGAACCGCAGCCGAAGTTCTCACGGGCGAGGAGCACGCTGGCGCCCTGGTAGCGCGGGAAATTCAGCACGAAATCCTTGTTGATCGGGCGTTTGGAATTGTCCTGGTTCGGCTGGCCGACATCGAGGTAGCGCCACTCGTCGAACAGGTTCGGACCGAAGCCGGTGCGCTTGATCGACTTGAGAAACTGCTTGGGGATGATCTGATCGGTATCGACGTTGGCGCGGTCGAGCGGCGCGACGAGACCGGTGTGCTGGGTAAAGGCTTTCATATCTGCTTCCTCAGGCCTGGATCAATTCGCGAACGTCGATGAAACGGCCGGTCACCGCGGCGGCGGCGGCCATCGCCGGGCTGACCAGATGGGTACGCCCACCGGCGCCCTGGCGGCCTTCGAAGTTGCGGTTGGAGGTGGAAGCGCAGTGTTCGCCGCTGCCGAGCTTGTCCGGGTTCATCGCCAGGCACATCGAGCAGCCGGGCTCACGCCATTCGAAACCGGCTTCGACGAAGATCTTGTCCAGCCCCTCCTCCTCGGCCTGCTGTTTGACCAGCCCGGAACCCGGCACCACCATCGCCTGGATCACGTTGGCCGCGACCTTGCGGCCCTTGGCCACTTCGGCGGCGGCGCGCAGGTCTTCGATCCGCGAGTTGGTGCAGGAACCGATGAACACGCGGTCCAGCTTGATATCGGTGATCGCCTGGTTGGCGGCCAGGCCCATGTACTTGAGTGCGCGCTCGATCGAATCGCGCTTGACCGGATCGGCCTCGCGCGCCGGGTCCGGCACGTTCTGGTCGACGGCGAGGACCATCTCCGGCGAAGTGCCCCAGCTGACCTGCGGCTTGATGTCTTCGGCACGCAACTCGACCACGGTGTCGAAATGCGCGTCTTCGTCCGACACCAGGTCGGCCCAGGCCGCCACGGCCTTGTCCCAGTCCTCGCCCTTGGGCGAATACGGACGGCCCTTCACGTAGTCGATGGTCTTCTGGTCCGCGGCGACCATGCCGACGCGGGCACCGGCCTCGATGGACATGTTGCAGATGGTCATGCGGCCTTCCATCGACAGATCGCGAATCGCGCTGCCGGCGAATTCCAGCGCATGGCCGTTGCCGCCGGCGGTGCCGATCTTGCCGATCACCGCGAGGACGATGTCCTTGGCGGTCACGCCGAAGGGCAACTTGCCTTCGACGCGCACCTGCATGTTCTTCATCTTCTTGGCGATCAGGCACTGGGTGGCGAGCACGTGCTCGACTTCCGAGGTGCCGATGCCGTGTGCCAGCGCGCCGAACGCGCCATGGGTCGAGGTGTGCGAATCGCCGCAGACCACGGTCATGCCCGGCAGGGTCGCGCCCTGCTCCGGGCCGATCACGTGGACGATGCCCTGGCGCACGTCGTTCATCTTGAATTCGAGGATGCCGAAGTCGTCGCAGTTCTCGTCCAGGGTCATCACCTGGATGCGCGAGACCTCGTCGGAGATCGCCGCAAGGCCACCCTGCCGCTCGGTGCGGGTAGTCGGCACGTTGTGGTCGGGCGTGGCGATGTTGGCGTCGATGCGCCAGGGTTTGCGACCGGCCAGGCGCAGGCCCTCGAACGCCTGCGGCGAGGTCACCTCATGAAGGATGTGGCGGTCGATGTAGATCAGCGACGACCCATCGTCGCGCCGCTTCACTTCATGGGCTTCCCAGAGCTTGTCGTAGAGCGTCTTGCCGGCCATTTCGGTTGTTCCTCATCAGGATCTTTTCTATGCCGGGGTGGCGCTGCATGAAAACCCACCTGGCTTGTAGGGGCGAATGCTAAAGGGGGCGCCTGGATAACTCCAATTCATCTTTTTCATCAGGCGCATTCCCGCCGGGAATGACTTGAGCTATAACGCCAGCGAAAGCCGCCCAAAGCGCGCGCTCAAGGGATCTGCCGTGGACCTCGCCAACCTCAACGCCTTCATCGCCGTCGCCGAAACCGGCAGTTTCTCGATAGCCGGTGAACGCCTGCACCTGACCCAACCGGCGGTGAGCAAACGCATCGCCGCCCTCGAGCAGCAGCTCAAGGTGCGCCTGTTCGACCGACTGGGCCGCGAAGTCAGCCTCACCGAAGCCGGTCGCGCCCTGCTGCCGCGCGCCTATCGCATTCTCAACGTGCTCGACGATACGCGCCGCGCGCTGACCAACCTGAGCGGCGACGTCAGCGGTCGGCTGACCCTCGCCACCAGCCATCACATCGGCCTGCATCGCCTGCCGCCGCTGCTGCGCGCCTTCACCCGCTCCCATCCGCAGGTGGCGCTGGACATCCAGTTCCTCGATTCGGAAGTGGCCTATGAGGAAATCCTCCATGGCCGCGCCGAGCTGGCGGTGATCACCCTGGCGCCGGCCACGGCGGCGCCGGTGAAAGCGGTGCCGGTATGGAGCGACCCGCTGGATTTCGTCGCCGCGCCCGAGCACCCGCTGGCCTTGAAGCAGCGGATCAGCCTGGAAGACGTCGCCCAGCACCCGGCGGTGTTTCCCGGCGGCAACACCTTCACTCATCACATCGTGCAGCGGCTGTTCGAGGGCCAGGGGCTCACGCCGAACATCGCCATGAGCACCAACTACCTGGAGACGATCAAGATGATGGTGTCCATCGGACTGGCCTGGAGCGTGCTGCCGCGGACCATGCTCGACGAGCAGGTGGCGCGCCTGCCGCTGGACGGTATCCAGCTCAATCGCCAGCTGGGCTATATCCTGCACACCGAGCGAACGCTGTCGAATGCGGCAAAAGCCTTCATGGCCCTGCTCGACCGCAGCGCCGATGGTTGCGCTGGCGTCGGGACGGACGCTAACGTAGCCACATAATGGCATTCTGCCGCTGCACGACCCTGTCGCGTGGCCGCCAGCCCAAGAAGAATCGCGATGGCCGACAAGCGCCGCTTCCCCAATCCCCGCATCGTTCCGCAAGACTCGCCTGGCTTCGACGATATCTGGCACGACGCACCCCTGCTGCTGGCGGCGCTGGACGGTGCCCACCTCGGCGTGTGGTACTGGTCCGTCGACAGCGGCGAACTCCATGCCTCGCCGGGCGCGCTCAGGCTGTTTGGCCTCGATGGCAGCGGCCGGGCGAGCGCCGTCGATTACCTGAGCCAGGTGCCGGAGGAGGAACAGGGCGAGGTCCTGGCGATCTTCCAGGCACTCGCCGACGGCAGCGCGCAGACCTATCGCCACCGGATGCACCGCGCCGACGGCGGCCTGTACTGGCTGGAACTCGGTGGCAGCCTGCGCCAGCGCGCAGACGGCAGCCGCCTTCTGCTCGGCGTATGCCGCGGCATCGACGAGCAACGGGCGCGCGAGGAAGCGCTGATCAGTTCAGAGCACCGCTTCTCCAGCCTGTTCGAGATGAGCCCGGACGCGATCTTCCTGGTGAAGTACCCCGACGGGCTGCTGATCGAAACCAACCACCAGTTCAAGACCCTGTTCGGCTGGAGCCGCGCACAGACGCAGAACCGCACCACCCAGGACATCGGACTGTGGGTCAACCTGGCGCAACGCGACTTCATCATCCGCAGCGTCTCGCTGACCTCGGGCCCGGTGATCCAGGAGGTCCAGCTGCGCACCCAGGACGGCCGCGTGCTCGACGGCACGTTGTCCTGCAAGCACCTGGAAATCCACGACGAGCCCTTCCTGCTCTGTACCTTCCTCGACACCAGCGAGCGCAAGCGCGCCGAATTTGCGCTGCGCGCCAGCGAGAACAAGTTCGCCAACGCCTTCCTCAGCAGCCCCGATGCGGTGGTGATCACCGAACTGCTCAGCGGGCGCTTCCTCGAGATCAATCCGGGCTTCGAGCGCCAGTTCGGCTGGAGCAAGGCCGAAGCCCTCGGCCGCACCTCGATGGACCTGGGCATCTGGAGCGACCTCAGTGAACGCCAGCGCATGCTCGAAGCCCTGAAGCAAGGCCATTTCCGCGACCTCGAGGCACACCTCTACCATCGCGATGGCCGGCGCAGCATCAACCTGCTGTACGGCGGGGAGGTGGAACTCGAGGGCCAGCGCTGCCTGGTGCTGACGGTGCGCGACATTACCCGCCAGCGCGAACAGGAGCAGGCGCTGAAAGTCAGCCAGGAACGCCTGCAACTGGCGCTGGAATCCGCCTCCCTGGGCACCTGGAACTGGCACATTCCCAGCGACGCGCTGTACGGCTCCGCGCGCTCGTCGGCGCTTCACGGGCTCGCCGAGCAGCCCTACCAGGGCAACTTCCAGGACTTCTTCGGCAGCGTCTATCTGGACGACCGGATCAAGATCCGCAAGACCTATCGGGCGCTGCTCGCCAGCCGCCGCACCGAGTACCAGAACGTCTACCGCACGCGCCTTGCCGACGGGCGCCTGCGCTACCTGGAAAACACCGCCAAGCTCTACCGCGACGAGCGTGGCAAGCCGCTGCGCATGGCCGGCATCCTGGTCGACATCACCGACCGGGTGGAGCGCGAACAACGCCTGGCGGCCTCGGAGGAGAAATTCGCCACCCTGTTCGAGGCGAGCCCCGATCCGATCTGCGTGACCTGCGTGGACCCGGGCACCTTCATCGAAATCAACCCCAGCTTCACCGCCACCTTCGGCTGGAAGCCCGAGGACGCGGCCGGCAAGAGCGCCGAGCAGCTGAATTTCTGGGCCGACCCGGAACAGCGCCAGCGGCTCTACGAGCGCATTCAAACCGAACGCGAGCTGACCAACATCGAAGCGCATTTCCGCACGCGCGCCGGCCAGGAGCTGACCTGCGTGATCTCCAGCCGCTTCATCCATGTGGACGGCGCGCTGTGCATCACCACCACCTTCCGCGACATCACCAAACGCAAGCGTGCCGAAGCCGCGCTGCAGGCCAGCGAGGAGAAGTTCGCCAAGGCGTTCCACTCCAGCCCGGACGCCATCACCATCAGCGAGCGCGACAGCGGCCGCTACATCGAGGTCAACGAGGGCTTCACCCGGCTCACCGGCTACCGCGCCGATGAGGTCATCGGCAAGAGCGTGTTCGAACTCGACATCTGGGCCGACCCCGCCGAGCGCGAGGCGATGATCGAGACGCTGAAGCGCGATGGCCGGGTCAAGCACCAGGAGCTGCGCGGCCTGCACCACAACGGCGAGATCCTCACCTTCGAGGTGTCGGTGGAACCCATCGAGCTGAACGGCATGCACTGCCTGCTGCTCACGGCGCGCGACATCAGCCAGTTGAAGGCCGCGCAGGCCCAGGTGCAGCACCTGGCCTATCACGACTCGCTGACCAACCTGCCGAACCGCGCGCTGCTGATGGACCGTCTCAAGCAGCAGATCGCCCTGCTCCGCCGCCACGGCATGCGCGGCGCGCTGATGTTCGTCGACCTCGATCACTTCAAGCACATCAACGACTCCCTCGGCCACCCGGTCGGCGACGCCGTGCTGAAGATGATCACCGCACGCCTGGAAGCCAGCACGCGCCAGGAAGACACCGTCGCTCGCCTGGGCGGCGACGAGTTCGTCGTGCTGCTCTCCGGGCTGGAGGGCGAACGCGGTGAAGTCACCCGCCGGGTCCGGCAGATCGCCGACAAATTGCGCCGGCTGCTCGCCGAACCCATGTTGCTCGACGGCCAGCGCCTGCAGGTCACGCCGAGCATCGGCATCGCGCTGATTCCCGATCACGGCAGCACACCTGCGGACCTGCTCAAGCGCGCCGACATTGCCCTGTACAAGGCCAAGGAGCAGGGGCGCAACGCCATCCAGCTGTTCCGCAGCAGCATGCAGGAAGCCGCCAGCGAACGTCTGCGCCTGGAAAACGACCTGCGCCTGGCACAGGCACGCAACGAATTCGACCTGCACTTCCAGCCGCAGATGGACGCCCGCAGCGGCCGCATCGTCGGTGCCGAGGCGCTGTTGCGCTGGGAGCATCCGACGCTGGGGCCACGCCCACCGGGGCAGTTCATCCAGATCCTGGAGGAAAGCGGGCTGATCTACGAAGTCGGCGGCTGGGTGCTGCAGCGCGCCTGCGAGGTCTGCGCCGAGTTGCTGCGCGACGGGCTGATCGATGCGCAGCACTTCAGCCTGTGCATCAACATCAGCCCGCGCCAGTTCGGCCACAGTGACTTCGTCGCCCGTGTCGAACGCTGCCTGGAACAGAGCCAACTGCCGGAAACCCTGCTGAAGCTGGAGATCACCGAAAGCATCGTGATCCAGAACCTCGAGGAGACCATCGGCAAGATGCTGCGTCTCAAGCGCCTGGGCCTGACCTTCGCGATGGACGATTTCGGCACCGGCTACTCGTCGCTGACCTACCTCAAGCAGCTACCGGTGGACATGCTGAAGATCGACCAGTCGTTCGTCCGCGACGCGGTGAACAACCCAAGCGATGCGGAAATCGTCCGCGCCATCATCGCCATGGCGCGCGCACTGGGCCTGGAGATCCTCGCCGAGGGCGTCGAGCAGAAGGACCAGCTCGCGCTTCTCCAGCGCCAGGGCTGCCACCTCTATCAGGGCTACCTGTTCAGCAAGCCGCTGCCGCTGGAGCGGTTCCGCGAGTTGCTGAAAAGTGCGGCACCAGCCGACTGATCCCGAACGGAAAACCGCGGGCAAGAAAAAGGGGCGCCGCGGCGCCCCTTTTCGTCTTTGACGATGACTCAGCTGTTCAGCGCCGGACGCTCGCTGGCGATCGGAATGCGCTTGGCCTTCGCTTCTTCCGGTACGACGCGCAGCAGCTCGATGCTGAGCAGCCCGTTGGCCAGTCCGGCCGATTTCACTTCGATGTGGTCGGCGAGGCGGAACGACAGCTTGAAGCCACGCTGGGCGATGCCCTGGTGCAGGAAGGTGACGTTTTCCTCGCTGCGCTCGCGCTTGCCGCCGCTGACGGTCAGTACGCCGCGCTCGACCTGCAACTCGAGATCGGACTCCTGGAAACCGGCCGCAGCGATGACGATGCGGTACTGGTCGTCGGCGTGCTTCTCGACGTTGTAGGGTGGGTACGAGCTGCCGGCGTCATTGCGCAGGGCCGACTCGAAGAGATCGTTGAAACGATCGAAACCGATGGATTGGCGGAACAGTGGAGCCATGGAAAGAGCAGTACTCATGTCGAATCTCCTGAATAATCAGCAAGTGGTAAGTGGCGGAAACCCGTCTTCGGCATCCCCGCGAGAACCAAGATGAGGACGCCCGAAACGATTTCAAGTCCGCCGAAAAATACCGTTCGTCAGGAAATCTTCAGGTCGAAAACAGGCGCAGTACCCGGCGCGCGGCCGGAACTGGGTGGCCGCTGAGCTGAGGGAACTCAGGCGATTCGAATCGCCGGCAGGGCCATCGGGTCCACACCGAGCAGCCGGTCGATCAGGCCGCAGTCGCTCTCCCGGCGGATCGCGCCGAACAGCGCCACCGCCTCGGGATAGCTGCGCATCAGCATGGCCAGCCACTGCTTGAGGCGCCCCGGCGCATAGCGCGGCGACAGCTTGCGCCGCGCCTGCAGCCAGAACGCGCGCAACAGCGGCAACAGCTCGCTCCAGGTCATCGGTTCGACCGCCCGCCCGGCCTCCGCCGCGGCGATCTGCCGGGCGAGGTCCGGGCAGGAAACCAGGCCGCGACCGAGCATGATGTCGCGCGCCCCGCTGATCTCGCGGCAGCGCCGCCAGTCCTCCAGCGTCCAGATATCGCCATTGGCGTACACCGGGACCGGTACCACCTCCTGCACGCGCGCCACCCATTCCCAGTGCGCCGGCGGCTTGTAGCCCTGCACCTTGGTTCGCGCATGGACCACGATCTGCGCGGCGCCAGCGTCGGCCAGCGCCCGCGCGCAATCCAGCGCAACATCGGGGCTGTCGAAACCCAGGCGCATCTTTGCCGTGACCGGAATCGCCGCCGGCACGCCGCGGCGAACCTCGGTGACGATCGCGTGAAGCAGCTCGGGCTCCCTGAGCAACACCGCACCGCCGCGCGACTTGTTCACGGTCTTCGCCGGGCAGCCGAAGTTGAGGTCGATCACCGGCGCGCCCAGGCCACAGGCGAAGGCCGCGTTGTCGGCCAGGCAGGCGGGATCGGAGCCGAGCAGTTGCACCCGCATCGGCGTGCCGGACGGCGTGCGCGAACCGTCGCGCAGTTCCGGCGCCAGCTTGTGGAAGTGCGAGGCGGGCAGCAGCCGGTCGCTGACGCGGATGAACTCGGTGACACACCAGTCGATGCCGCCGACGCCGGTCAGCACATCGCGGAGAATTTCATCGACCAGCCCTTCCATGGGCGCCAGGGCGATCTGCATAACGGCGGTCTCGCGGAAAAAGTCGCGTAGTTTACGTGCCCCGCCCGGGCGGGCACAGGGGCCGGGAGCTATCGCCGGCGCCGGCTGTCTGTGTAGACAGGACATGGAGAATCGACGATGAATCTGCAACGAAGCCTGCTTGCCGCGCTGCTCACGGTTTCCTGCGGACTGGCCACGGCCAGCCCGCCACCGGCGATGGGGAACGGAGCGATGGCGCCGCCAGCGGAAAACCCGGCGCCCGATTCACCGGCACGGCTGATCGTCAGTCGCGACGAGGAAGGGCTGAATGCCTGCACGGTGGACCTGTACGTTCAGAACCAGATGGCGGCGCAGATACCGCCGGGCGAACAGGTGGTGCTGGAAGTGGCGGCCGGCGATATCGCCCTGAGCGTCGCGCAGGCCGGCTCGGCGCTGTGCAAGCCGGACCAGGCCCAGGTCAGCGTCCAGTCGGTGCTTCTGCAGCCGGGCGAGACCCGCGGCTACAAGGTGATGCAGAACGCGTCCGGATTCTTCCTCTCGCCGCAGATCGAGTGAATCAGCCTCTGGCGGCGGCCGGAAGCAGCGCGCGCCCGTAACCCTCGACGAACTCTGCAGGCATTCGCTTGGGGCGGCCGGTGGACAGTTCGATGCAGACGAAGGTGGTCTGCGCGCGCAGCAGCACGCTGGCATCGCTGCCCCGTATCAACTGGAAGTGCCGGTTCATGCGCAGGCGCTGATCGGATTCGACGATCCAGGTCGCCATGCGCAGCTCGTCGCCCTCGTAGGCGGCGGCCAGGTAATCGATCTCGTGGCGCACCACGGCCATCGCCCGGTCGAGCCGACGGTATTCGGCCAGGTCAAGCCCGAGGCTCTGCGAATGGCGCCAGGCGCAGCGCTCCAGCCAGCTGACGTAAACCGCATTGTTGGCGTGGCCGAGGCCGTCGATGTCTTCGGTGGCGACCTGGATGTCGGTCAGGAAAGGCTCGGGGAAATCCCAGTTCACGGTTCGACTCTCGGTTGGCAAAGACTGCGAGTCTAGCGGTTGCGATGCGTCGAACGAAAATCCGGCGACAGAAAAAACAAAAGGGCCACCCAATGAGGGGTGACCCTTAACATCCCGTAAGACACGGGTAAAAAAATGGCGTCCCCTAGGGGACTCGAACCCCTGTTACCGCCGTGAAAGGGCGGTGTCCTAGGCCACTAGACGAAGGGGACGAAACCTTCGAAAAACAAGGCCAGCACCTGGCTGGCCTTGTCCGTGAATTGGTGGAGCTAGACGGGATCGAACCGTCGACCTCTTGCATGCCATGCAAGCGCTCTCCCAGCTGAGCTATAGCCCCGGATTTATCGTCTCTCGACTCGCGGCGCCGAAACGTCGCTGCTGGAATAATGGCGTCCCCTAGGGGACTCGAACCCCTGTTACCGCCGTGAAAGGGCGGTGTCCTAGGCCACTAGACGAAGGGGACGCAAACCCTTCTACAACATCAGCCAGCTCGTGAACTGACCGTGGCAAATTGGTGGAGCTAGACGGGATCGAACCGTCGACCTCTTGCATGCCATGCAAGCGCTCTCCCAGCTGAGCTATAGCCCCGTCTCGAGGACGGGGCGCATAGTAGGTGGGGACCTTGGGGCTGTCAACAGTATTTTTGCCGGCTTTGAAAATTTTCCGCCACAAGAACAATTACTTAAAAGCGAAGGTGGCAGAAAGGCGACTGCGACATCCACGCCCGTCAGGCGATCGCCGCGAGCAGCTTCTCCCACTCCTTGGTCTCTTTCTTCGATACCCCGCCCAGCAGCTCCAGCGCCTGGCGCAGGCGGAAGCGGGTCAGGTCCGGGCCGAGGATCTCCATGGCATCGAGCACCGACACCGAACTGGCCTGGCCGGTGATCGCCGGGAACATCAGCGGCATCAGATCGCGCAGCTTGAGCTGCAGCGACTCGGCCACCGCCTGGATGCAGCCGGTGATGCGCTCCTTCTCCCACTGGCGCAGCGCTTCGAGCTTCCACAGCACCAGTTGCATGACCTGGCGCACCTGGTCGGCGGACAGCTTCTTGTGCTCGAACAGGCTCGCGTCCAGGTTCAGCCCGCCGGAGAAGAAGAACCCGGCCAGCGGCGCGATCTGGCTCAGGGTTTCCACCCGGCCCTGAACATGCGGAGCGATCTTCATCAGGTAGTCGGGATTCAGCGCCCACTTCTGCACTTCAGCGGCGAAACGCTCCACCGGCAGTTCGCGCAGCCACTGGCCGTTGAGCCAGGAGAGCTTCTCCAGATCGAAGATCGGCCCACCGAGCGATACGCGGTTGACGTCGAAATGCTCGATCATCTCCGCGAGGGAGAATTTCTCGCGCTCGTCGGGCATCGACCAGCCCATGCGCCCGAGGTAGTTGAGCATCGCCTCGGGAAGGAAGCCCATGCGCTCGTAGAAGGTGACCGAGGTCGGGTTCTTGCGCTTGGACAGCTTGCTCTTGTCCGGATTGCGCAGCAGCGGCATGTAACACAGCGCCGGCTGCTCCCAGCCGAAGTATTCGTACAGCTTGATCAGCTTGGGCGCCGACGGCAGCCACTCTTCGCCACGCAGCACGTGGGTGATGTTCATCAGGTGGTCGTCGACAACGTTGGCGAGGAAGTACGTCGGCAGGCCATCGGTCTTCATCAGCACCTGCATGTCCATGCGGTCCCATGGAATCTCGACGTTGCCGCGCAGCATGTCCGGCACCACGCAGATGCCTTCGCTGGGCACCTTCATGCGGATCACGTGGGGTTCGCCGGCGGCCAGGCGACGCTGCACTTCCTCCTCGGAGAGCAGCAGGCCGCGACCGTCGTAGCGCGGCGTCTCACCGCGCGCGATCTGCTCGGCGCGCATCTGGTCGAGTTCTTCCGGGGTGCAGAAGCAGTAGAAGGCATGGCCCTTCTCGACCAGCTCCAGCGCGTACTTGCGGTAGATCTCGCCGCGCTCGCTCTGCCGGTAGGGGCCGTGCGGGCCGCCGACGTCCGGACCCTCGTCCCACTCGATGCCGAGCCAGCGCAGGGCGTCGTAGATCTGCTGTTCGGATTCGCGGGTCGAGCGGACCTGGTCGGTGTCCTCGATGCGCAGGATGAACTGGCCGCCGTGCTGGCGCGCGAAACACAGGTTGAACAGGGCGATGTAAGCGGTGCCGACGTGCGGATCGCCAGTGGGCGACGGCGCGATGCGGGTACGGACGGTGGTCATGGCGTCTCTCGAAACGGGGGGCGGAACGGAGGTCGATCAAAGCCGCGATGTTAACAGGCGGGCGGCGGATGGCTCCAGCAAGCGACCGTTCTCGACCGGCAGGTGGGTCATCAGGAAATCGAGGAAGGCCTTGACCTTCATCGCCTGGAAGCGCCGCGACGGATACAGCGCGTAAAGCTCGCCCATCGGCAGGCGTGCATCCGGCAGCAGCTCGATGAGTTGCCCGGAGCGGACCTCCTCCTCGCACATCATCATCGGCAGCGCCGCGATGCCGGCACCGGCCAGGGCCGCCTCGCGACCGAAGCTGATGTTGTTCGAGGAAAGCACCCGATGGCAGGGAATGTTCTGCCCGAGTATCGGCCAGTAGCGCGGGGAGTCGTGCGGCATCAGGATCGCCCGGTGGGCAGCGAGGTCCGCCTCGTTCCGTGGCGTACCGTTGAGTTCGAGATAGAGCGGGCTGGCGCACAGGCGCCGGGGGTTCTCGCAGAGCATCCGCGCGACCAGGCTGGAATCCTGCGGCTGGCCGATGTGGATGACGATGTCGACGCCCTCCTCCACCGGATCGACCTGGCGCGAGGTGAGCTCGACCTCGGCGATGATCTGCGGGTTGTCGCGCATGAACGCGCCGAGCAGGCGCCCGAGGAACAGCTGGCCGAACTCGATCGGCGCGGTGATCCTCAGCAGGCCGGACGGGTCTTTCTGCAACTGGGTGACCGCCTGCTCGGCCTCGGCGAAGTCCAGCATGATCTGCCGGCAGCGCTCGTAGTAGGCCTGCCCGACTTCGGTCAGCCTCAGCTTGCGGGTGGTGCGGTTGAGCAGGCGAACGCCGAGGCGTTCCTCGAGCAGCGCGATGCGCCGGCTGACGGTGGATTTCTGCATGCCCAGGCTCTGAGCGGCCTGGGTGAAGCTGTGGTATTCGACGACCCGGGTAAAAATCAGCGCATCATCAAGACCCATTATTGTTCCCTATACGCAACAAATTTCGGAAGTGTAGCGGCTATATGCCATTCGGGAACACTGGTAGATTCTTCTGCCCAAATTCCAAGAATCGCCTCGAGCCCCGCCCCATGCCCGCGCAACTCAAACGCCGCCTGTTCGTTTTTCTGCTCCTCGTCGCCCTCGTGGTCGGCGCCTTCTTAGCCCACTGGTGGTTGGTCGGCCGTTTCCACGAACACACCGACAACGCCTACGTTCAAGGCGAGATCACCCGTATTTCCAGCCAGGTGAGCGCGCGGGTGGTGGAAGTGCTGGTCGACGACAACCAGCAGGTGAACAAGGGCGATCTGCTGATTCGCCTGGAGCCGGACGACTTCCAGCTGGCCCTGGAACGCGCCCGCGCCACCCTCGCCACGCGCGAGGCCGAACGCGCGCAAGCGCAGAGCCGGCTGACCCAGCAGGCCAGCCTGATCGCCGCCAGCGAGGCGGACGTCGCCGCCAGCCAGGCGACGCTCGGGCGGACGCAGGTCGACCTGTCGCGCGCGCAGGCCCTGCGCAAACCCGGCTACGTCTCCGAGGAGCGCGTCACCACGCTGTCCGCCGACAGCCGCGTGGCACGCTCGCAGATGGCCAAGGCGCAGGCGGACCTCGCCGGGCAACGCCAGCAGGTGGAAGCCCTGAACGCCGACCTCAAGCGCCTCGACGCACAGATCGCCAGCGCCCGCGCCGACCTCGCCCAGGCCGAACTGAACCTCACGCGCACCGAAATCCACGCCCCGGTCTCCGGGCTGGTCGGCCAGCGCAGCGCCCGCGCCGGGCAATACACCCAGGTCGGCAGTCACCTGCTGGCGCTGGTGCCGGACGAGGCGATCTGGGTTCAGGCCAATTTCAAGGAAACCCAGATCGGCAAGATGGCGCCGGGACAGAAGGCCGAACTGACCTTCGACAGCTTCCCCGACGCGCCCATCGAAGGTCGCCTGCAGAGCCTGTTCGCCGCCTCCGGCGCGCAGTTCAGCCTGCTGCCGCCGGACAACGCCACCGGCAACTTCACCAAGGTGGTGCAGCGCATCCCGGTGAAGATCGCCATTCCCGCCGACAACCCGCTCAAGGGCCGCATCCGTCCGGGCATGTCGGTGGACGTCGACGTCAGCCTCCAGGCCGCCGAATAGCGTGGCCGGCGATCAACTGATCCGGCCGACCGGCGAGCCCAGCCGGCGCGACTGGATCGCCGTGATGAGCGCCATGCTCGGCGCCTTCATGGCGGTGCTCGACATCCAGATCACCAACTCCTCGCTCAAGGACATCCAGGGCGCGCTGTCCGCCACGCTGGAGGAAGGCTCGTGGATTTCCACCTCCTACCTGGTGGCGGAAATCATCATGATTCCGCTCACCGCCTGGCTGGTGCAGCTGCTCTCGGCGCGCCGGCTGGCGGTGTGGGTGTCGCTGGGTTTCCTCGCCTCGTCGCTGCTCTGCTCGATGGCCTGGAACCTGGAGAGCATG
Organism: Pseudomonas sp. UBA6310; assembly: GCF_002438225.1. NCBI lineage: Bacteria > Pseudomonadati > Pseudomonadota > Gammaproteobacteria > Pseudomonadales > Pseudomonadaceae > Pseudomonas > Pseudomonas sp. UBA6310. The sequence goes on from NZ_DJTK01000084.1 coordinate 46,801, forward strand.
ATCGTCTTCCGCGCGCTGCAGGGCTTCACCGGCGGCGCGCTGATTCCCCTGGCCTTCACCCTCACGCTGATCAAGCTGCCCGAACACCACCGGGCCAAGGGCATGGCGCTGTTCGCCATCACCGCCACCTTCGCGCCCTCCATCGGCCCGACGCTGGGCGGCTGGCTGACCGAGAACTGGGGCTGGGAATACATCTTCTACATCAACGTACCGCCCGGCTTGCTGATGATCGCCGGGTTGCTCTACGGGCTGGAGAAGAAGGCGCCGCACTGGGAGCTGCTGAAGACCAGCGACTACGCGGGCATCGTTACCCTGGCCATCGGCCTCGGCTGCCTGCAGGTGTTTCTCGAGGAAGGCCACCGCAAGGACTGGCTGGAGTCCTCGCTGATCGTCGGCCTGGGCTCCACCGCGCTGGTCAGCCTGATCCTGTTCGTCATCCTGCAGGTGTCCCGCCCGCATCCGCTGATCAACCTCGGCATCCTGCGCGAGCGCAACTTCGGCCTGACCAGCATCGCCAGCCTCGGCATGGGCCTGGGGCTCTACGGGTCGATCTACCTGCTGCCGCTGTACCTGGCGCAGATCCAGAACTACAACGCGCTGCAGATCGGCGAAGTGATCATGTGGATGGGGTTGCCGCAGCTGGTGCTGATTCCCTTCGTGCCCAAGCTGATGAAGGTGATCCCGCCGAAGCTGCTGTGCGCCGCCGGTTTCGCCCTGTTCGGTTTCTCCAGCTTCGCCTCGGGCGCCCTCAGCCCGGACTTCGCCGGCGCCCAGTTCCACCCGATCCAGATCATTCGCGCCCTCGGCCAGCCGATGATCATGGTGACCATCTCGCTGATCGCCACCGCCTACATCCAGCCGCAGGACGCCGGCTCGGCCTCCAGCCTGTTCAACATCCTGCGCAACCTCGGCGGTGCGATCGGCATCGCCCTGCTCGCCACCCTGCTGGACAGCCGCACCAAGGTCTACTTCGACTACCTGCGTGAGGCCGTGGTGCCGAGCAACCCGCAGGTCGCCGAACGCCTGAACCTGCTGACCGGGCAACTCGGCAACGAAACCGCGGCGCTGGGCAAGCTTAACGAGATCGTCCACCAGCAGGCGGCGATCATGGCCTACAACGACGCCTTCCACTGCGTGGGCATCGCGCTGGGCATCAGCATGATCGCGGTGCTGCTGACCCGCGCCCTGCCCAAGGGAATCCAGGGCGGCGGCGGGCATTGAGCCTCGCCAACGCGGGTTGCACCCGCCCTACCCTTGCACCGATTTCCAAACCAGGCCGTAGGGTGGGCTTCAGCCCACCGAATACGATGTTTGGGTGAAGGCGGTGGGCTGAAGCCCACCCTACGTGCTGCACCGGGCTGTCGTGGAGCGGTTGAAACCCGCGAAACACCGCGGAATACGCATCGAAACGCGGGTTGCACCCGCCCTACGCTTGAGCCGATTTCCAAACCAAGCCGTAGGGTGGGCTTCAGCCCACCGAATACGATTGTTTTGGGTGCAGGCGGTGGGCTGAAGCCCACCCTACGTGCTGTCGTGGAGCGGTTGAAACCCGCGAAACAGCGCGCGCAATACGCATCGAAACGCGGGCTGCACCCGCCCTACGCTTGAGCCGATTTCCAAACCAAGCCGTAGGGTGGGCTTCAGCCCACCGAATACGATGTTTGGGTGAAGGCGGTGGGCTGACGCCCACCCTACACGCGGCACCGGGCTGTCGTGGAGCGGTTGAAACCCGCGAAACAGCGCGCGCAATAAGCATCGAAACGCGGGTTGCACCCGCCCTACGCTTGAGCCGATTTCCAAACCAAGCCGTAGGGTGGGCTTCAGCCCACCGAATACGGGGTGCAGGCGCTGGGCTGAAGCCCAACCTACACGCTGCTGCGGATCAGACCTGCAGCAGGCGCTCGCGCAGCTTGTGGATCTCGTCGCGCATCTGCGCGGCGGCTTCGAATTCGAGATCGCGGGCGAGCTGCATCATCTTTTCCTCCAGCGTGCGGATGCGCTTGTTGATCTCGCTCGGTGAGCGCAGCTCGTTCTCGTAGCGCGCGCTTTCCTCCGCGGCCTTGGCTTCGCCGCGACGCTTCTTGCTGCGCGATCCCGGCACCGTGGCGCCCTCGAGGATGTCCTGAACGTCCTTGGTCACCCCGCGCGGGACGATGCCGTTGGCTTCGTTGAAGGCAATCTGCTTGTTGCGTCGACGCTCGGTCTCGTCGATGGCGCGCTGCATCGAGCCGGTGACGTTGTCGGCGTAGAGAATCGCCCGGCCGTTGAGGTTGCGCGCGGCGCGGCCGATGGTCTGGATCAGCGAGCGCTCGGAACGCAGGAAGCCTTCCTTGTCGGCGTCGAGGATCGCCACCAGCGACACCTCGGGCATGTCCAGACCCTCGCGCAGCAGGTTGATCCCCACCAGCACGTCGAAGGTGCCGATGCGCAGGTCGCGGATGATCTCCACGCGCTCCACGGTGTCGATGTCCGAGTGCAGGTAGCGCACCCGCACGCCGTGGTCGGCGAGGTAGTCGGTGAGGTCTTCGGCCATCCGCTTGGTCAGGGTGGTGACCAGCACGCGCTCGCCGATGGCGACGTTCCTGGTGATCTCCGAAAGCAGGTCGTCGACCTGGGTGGTCGCCTTGCGGATCTCGATCTGCGGGTCGACCAGCCCGGTCGGCCGCACCACCTGCTCGATCACCCGCCCGGCATGCTCCGCCTCGTAAGGCCCGGGCGTGGCGGACACGAAGATGGTCTGCGGGCTGATCGCCTCCCACTCGTCGAAGCGCAGCGGCCGGTTGTCCAGCGCCGACGGCAGGCGGAAGCCGTATTCGACCAGGGTTTCCTTGCGCGAGCGGTCGCCTTTGTACATGGCGCCGACCTGCGGCACGCTGACGTGGGACTCGTCGATCACCAGCAGCGCGTCGGCCGGCAGGTAGTCGAAAAGGGTCGGCGGCGCCTCGCCGGGACCTCGCCCGGAGAGGTAGCGCGAGTAGTTTTCGATGCCGTTGCAGTAGCCCAGCTCGAGGATCATCTCCAAGTCGAAGCGCGTGCGCTGTTCCAGCCGTTGCGCCTCCACCAGCTTGTGGTTCTCGCGCAGGTAATCCAGGCGCTGCTTGAGCTCGGCCTTGATGTTCTCCACCGCGCCCAGCAGCGTGTCACGCGGCGTGGCGTAGTGGGTCTTGGGGAAGAAGGTGAAGCGCGCCAGCTTGCGGATCACCTCGCCGGTCAGCGGATCGAAGGCCGACAGGCTCTCCACCTCGTCGTCGAACAGCTCGATGCGCACCGCCTCGAGGTCCGATTCCGCCGGGAACACGTCGATCACGTCGCCGCGCACGCGGAAGGTGGCGCGGGCGAAGTCCATCTCGTTGCGCGTGTACTGCAGCTCGGTGAGCCGGCGCAGCAGCTCGCGCTGGTCGAGTTTGTCGCCGCGGTCGACGTGCAGGACCATCTTCAGGTAGGTCTCGGGGCTGCCCAGGCCGTAGATGCACGACACCGTGGTGACGATGATCGCGTCGGAACGCTGGATCAGCGCCTTGGTCGCCGACAGGCGCATCTGCTCGATGTGGTCGTTGATCGACGAATCCTTCTCGATGTAGGTGTCCGACGACGGGACGTAGGCCTCGGGCTGGTAGTAGTCGTAGTAGGAAACGAAGTATTCCACCGCGTTGTTCGGGAAGAACGCCTTGAACTCGCCATACAGCTGCGCGGCCAGGGTCTTGTTCGGCGCCAGCACCATGGTCGGTCGCTTCACCTGGGCGATCACGTTGGCGATGCTGAACGTCTTGCCGGAGCCGGTCACTCCGAGCAGGGTCTGGTGCGACAGACCGGCCTCGATGCCTTCGACCATCTGTCGGATTGCCTCGGGCTGGTCGCCAGCGGGCTGAAAGCGGGTAACCAGTTGGAACTCGGACATGTGGACCTCGAAGCGGGTGGAAGCGAAACGCGCGAAGGTGACGACGATCACCCCGTAGCGGGAAATTTCCCCGATAACGGCCGTCGATGATATCGCGGGTAGCGGACTCGGCCGCTATAATACCGCCCCGTTTGCGCCTTCCTCAGCGCCTGACGGCAAGGGGGCGCACCTACTATCGCCCTCTTCCCTTCGAGCTCCCCGACCATGAGTTTGTTCTCCGCTGTAGAAATGGCACCGCGCGACCCGATCCTCGGCCTGAACGAGGCGTTCAACGCGGACACCCGAAGCACCAAGGTCAACCTCGGTGTCGGCGTCTACACCAACGAAGAGGGACGAATTCCGCTGCTGCGCGCCGTCGCCGAAGCGGAGAAGGCCCGCATCGCCGCCCACGCGCCGCGTGGCTACCTGCCGATCGACGGCATCGCCGCCTACGACAAGGCCGTGCAGAAGATGCTCTTCGGCGCCGACTCCGCCCTGTTCGCCGAAGGCCGCGTGGTCACCGCCCAGGCCCTCGGCGGCACCGGCGCGCTGAAGGTCGGCGCCGACTTCATCAAGCGCCTGCTGCCCGACGCCGTGGTGGCGATCAGCGACCCTAGCTGGGAAAACCACCGCGCGCTGTTCGAATCCGCCGGTTTCCCGGTGCAGAACTACAGCTACTACGATGCCGCCAGCCATGGCGTCGACCGCGCCGGCCTGCTCGCCGACCTGAAGGCCCTGCCGGCCCGTTCGGTCGTCGTGCTGCACGCCTGCTGCCACAACCCGACCGGCGTCGACCTGCAGCTGGAAGACTGGAAAGCCGTGCTCGAGGTGCTGCGCGAGCGCGAGCACGTGCCCTTCCTCGACATCGCCTACCAGGGCTTCGGCGACGGCATCGACCAGGACGCCGAAGCCGTGCGCCTGTTCGCCGAGTCCGGCCTGGCGTTCTTCGTCTCCAGCTCCTTCTCGAAATCCTTCTCGCTGTACGGCGAGCGCGTCGGCGCGCTGTCCATCGTCACCGGCACGAAGGACGAAGCCGCACGCGTGCTCTCGCAGCTCAAGCGGGTGATCCGCACCAACTACTCCAACCCGCCGACCCACGGCGCCAGCGTCGTCGCCGCCGTGCTCGACAGCCCCGAGCTGCGCGCCCTGTGGGAAGAGGAACTGGGCGAGATGCGCGAACGTATCCGCGGCATGCGCGTGGCACTGGTCGATCAGCTGGGTGCCCTGGGCGCCACGCGCGACTTCAGCTTCGTCGCCCGCCAGCGCGGCATGTTCTCCTACTCCGGCTTAACCAGCGAGCAGGTCGAGCGCCTGCGCAGCGAGTTCGGCATCTACGCCGTCGGCACCGGGCGCATCTGCGTCGCCGCCCTCAACCACGGCAACCTCGGCGCCGTGACCCAGGCCATCGCCAAGGTCCTCTGAAGCGTCGCCGGCAGCCCGCGCACGCGCGCCGGCAGCCCGCGCACGCGCGCCGGCTGCCGGCCGACTCAATCATCGCCCGGCGCTTTGCAGTAGTTGACTTCTTCTTCGTAATCAGTAGGATGCGCGTCGTTGTTCCGCGATAGCTCAGTCGGTAGAGCAAATGACTGTTAATCATTGGGTCCCTGGTTCGAGTCCAGGTCGCGGAGCCAAATTCAAAAGCCTCGGTTAATACCGGGGCTTTTTTATTGCCTGAATCTGGACGCTCACCAGGGACTGCGTCCCAGGTTATTCGCTGACGCTCACCCCTTCGGGGCCGCGCTGAACCGCGTTCGGCTGACGCCGTCGAGTCCAGGTCGCGGAGCCAAATTCAAAAGCCTCGGTTAATACCGGGGCTTTTTTATTGCCTGAATCTGGACCCTCACCAAGGACTGCGTCCCAGGTTATTCGCTGACGCTCACCCCTTCGGGGCCGCGCTGAAGCGCGTTCGGCTGATGCCGTCGAGTCCAGGTCGCGGAGCCAAATTCAAAAGCCTCGGTTAATACCGGGGCTTTTTTGTGCTCGTGGGAAATCTACTGAAGCGTGCTTTGCTCCCCTCTCCCATTCATGGGAGAGGGGCCGGGGGTGAGGGCTGCGGAAACACACGAAGCCCAAGCGACCACACGCTGCCCATCCGACCGGCCAAACGAAAAAAGCCCCGGGCACCACGCCCAGGGCTTTTCCTTTACCGCTACACCTTCACAGCGTGATCCGCGTCCCCAGCACCTCGAGAAACTTCGCCAGCCACGCCGGGTGGGCGGGCCAGGCCGGGGCGCTGACCAGGTTGCCCTGTACGTGGGCCTGGTCCACCGGGATGTCGATGTACTCGCCGCCCGCCAGGCGCACTTCCGGCGCGCAGGCCGGATAGGCGCTGCAGGCGCGGCCCTCGAGCACGCCGGCGGCGGCGAGTAGCTGGGCGCCGTGGCAGACGGCGGCGATCGGCTTCGTCGCGGCGTCGAAGGCGCGCACCAGCTCCAGCACCTTGGCGTTCAAGCGCAGGTATTCAGGCGCACGGCCACCGGGGATCACCAGTGCGTCGTAATCCTCGGCGCGCACGGAGGCGAAATCCGCATTCAGCGCAAACAGGTGACCGGGCTTCTCGCTGTAGGTCTGGTCGCCCTCGAAATCGTGGATCGCGGTGCGCACGGTCTGCCCAGCCTTCTTGTCCGGGCAGACCGCGTGGACGCTGTGGCCGACCATGGTCAGCGCCTGGAACGGCACCATGGTCTCGTAATCTTCGACGTAATCGCCGACCAGCATGAGGATCTTCTTGGCAGCCATGAGCTTTCTCCTGAAGGGTTGAACAGCAGCGCTACCAGCCTAGTTGGCGAACGGCCGATCCGCGCGTTTTGGATCATCGAAGCGGGTTCAGCGGCGCCGGTCGAGAAGATTCACCACCAGCCGGTCGATCCAGCCCCAGAGCCGCTGGTAGAGCCGCTTGAGCAGTGGTCGCGCCCGCCAGTCCTCGAGGGTGATCTCGCGGCTCTCGGCGAAATCGGCGATGAAGCACTCCTCGGCCTCGCGGGTCAGCGTGCGGTCGAAGGTCTCCACATTGGCTTCGAGGTTCCAGCGCAGGTTCCAGTGATCGAAATTGCATGAACCGACGCTGACCCAGCCGTCCACCAGCACCAGTTTCATGTGCAGGAAACGCGGCTGGTACTCGAAGATGCGCACCCCCGCGCGCAGCAGCCGCGCGTAGTAGCGCTGGCCGGCGAAGCGGATCGGCGGATGGTCGGTGTTGCGACTGGTCAGCAGCAGGCGCACATCGACGCCACGACGCGCGGCTTTCATCAGCAGGCGACGGACTTTCCAGGTCGGCAGGAAGTACGGGGTCGCCAGCCAGATGCGTTCCCTGGACTGGTTGAGGCTGCGGATCAGCGCGCGGAGGATGTCCCGATGCTGGCGCGCCGCGGCGTAGGCCACGCGGCCCATCCCATCGCCGAGGCTCGGGCTGGGCGGAATGCGCGCGGGCTGCAGCGGGTCGCTCGGCCACCAGAAGCGGCGCTCGCCGCAGCGGGCCCACTGGTAGGCGAACAACGCCCGCCAGTCCTGCATCAGCGGGCCTTCGATCTCCACCATCACCTCATGCCAGGGCAGTTCCGCGATGTCCGGGTTCCAGAACTCGTCGGTGGCGCCGGTGCCGCCGACGAACGCCAGGTGCTCGTCCACCAGCAGCAGCTTGCGGTGATCGCGAAACAGGTTGCGCACGCCGCGCTGCCAGCGCAGCGGGTTGTAAAGGCGCAGCTCGATGCCGGCCGCCTCGATCTGCGCACGGGCCGCATTGCCCAGTTTCAGGCTGCCGAAGCCGTCGAACAGACAGCGCACCCGGACACCGCGCGCCGCCGCACCGACCAAGGCCTCGATCAGCCGCTGCACGCACACGCCGTCCTCGACCAGATACAGCTCGAGGTCGACACGGGTTTGCGCCGCGGCGATGACCTCCAGCATGCGCGGGAAAAAGACCGGCCCGTCGACCAGCAGGGCGAAACGGTTGCCGCCGCGCCAGGGGAATACCGCGCCGTCCTGCATCACGCTGGATGCGCTGCCGCGACGGGACTGGCCGGGTTGGAACGGGAAAACGACGGGCGCATGCAAATTCCTGTTTCGGTGCGCGGAACAACGGTTACAGGCGGCGGCCGGAGGTGCACCGCATCAGGGGTGCCACTGGAAGGTGAGCACCGCGAACACCGGTACTTCCGGGGTGATATCGGGGACCGCGGAAATCTCCTTGAGACGCTGCAGCCCCTCGACCAGATCGAAGTCTACGGCCTTGAGCAGGACCGGCTCCAGCGTGCTGATCTGCATATTGTGCTCGCCGATGCGGCTGACCAGAACCTCGGCCTTCAGCCGGCGTTCCTGGCCATGCAGGCTGAGCTTGAATTCGATGGTGTCGATCTTCGAGGTGCCGACCGCGAGGGCTTCCCAGGTCGCCAGGTCGACCTGGCTGCTGACCTGCGCGTCGCTGAACCGGGCGATCTGGAACAGGTCATTGCGCATGCGTTCGTCACGCAGCGCCAGACCACTGTCGAGACCGCTGAACGGCACCATGATGCGCACACCGCCCTGCGCATCGACCACGCCGGTGAGACCGGTGAAACGCTGCACCTCGGCGCTGTCGCCGCGCTTCACCGAGACGAAGCTGATCCGCGAGTAGTCGGTCTGCAGTTGCCAGTCGGCCATCGCCAACGGGCTGAGGAAGAGCGCGAGCAAGAGCGTCAGACAGCGCATGGAACCTCCGCGAGGCGGCCGCCACACCGCCTGCCCAGGTGACGCGACCATCCGTGATTCGTTGATCTCGGCCGCCATGGGCTGACGCCGGAAAACGGCGCCGACAGACGACGGAACGCCCGGCGCGGGCGCAGCGGCCTGCCGCCGAACGCAGGTATAGGCAGGGCAATGCGCCGCGGAGTTCCCCGCTGCCTTTGCATGGCAACGGGAAATCGCGCGATCGACGGAGGGGAATGACGCGAGGTGCGGCGCTACTTCGGAATGCGGTAGTCGTTCGGGCCCATGAGGTCGATGCCGCATTCGAGTTTCTCGATCCAGTCGAGGAACGCACCGACCATCGCCTTGCCGACGAAGGGCTGGCCGTGCTGCGGAACGATCATTTCCAGGTCCGGAATGCCGCGCACCATCTGCGCCCAGAGCTTGCAGGCCTTGTTGCTGGCCATGTAGCGGCGATGGAAACCTTCCATGTGCGGCACGTGGGCGGCGAAGTCCCGCACCGGGCTGGCGTCGTCGACCATCGAGGCGCCCATGTCGCCGGAGAAGAGGATCTTGCTTACCGGATCGTAGATCTGGAAGTTTCCCACCGAGTGCAGGAAATGCGCCGGCACCGCCTTCAGCAGGCTGCGCCCCAGCGGGACCGCCTGGCCGGCGTCGGGCAGCGCGATGATCCGGTCGTAGGTGGAAATGCCGTGGCTGATGGCCAGGTAGTTGGCCGTCAGGTGCGGCAGGAAGCGCGCCCAGAGCTTGGAGCAGATCACCTTGGCGCGGGTGTGCAGCAGCCACTTGTCCAGCGAGGCGATGATGTCCGGGTCTTGGTGCGAGGCGAAGATGTAGGTGAGTTCCTGCAGATCGATGCGCTTGGAGAGTTCCAGCGACAGCGGCGTGTAGGTCAGATCGCCGCCCGGATCGAGCAGCAGGTACTGTTCGTGATCGGTGATCAGGAACTGGTTGGACTGGACGCCGTCTCCCGTGACGAGATCGTCGAACATCATGCATTGGTGGGTGCCGTTGTCGAACAGCACAATGGGTTCGCGTCGCATGGAAACCTCGTCGTAGAGTGCGCCGCGACCTTAACCGGCGTGACGCTTTGCCCTACTGACTTGTGTCAAGCCGCGTGCCACGGGGCTTTCGACGCCGGGACTCAAGCGACGAAAACGCCTCGTGTCGGGTCGACCGCGTGCGGCAAGCTCTGAATCACCGTTCGTAAGCCTGAGGTAATCTTGCGCGCAAAATTAATAGCAGTCTGCCATCACGCCCTGTAGTCTGTGCCCATGCGCTGGGGCATTGCACCCGCCTGGAGCCGCACATCCCAAGGAAGGGGAATCGCACCACTACCCCCGAGTCGGATGACGCCACCGATGACACGTCGCAACCTGGCACTCCTGCTGGCATTCGCCAGCTTCAGCACCGTCGTATCGGCAGGCGGCCTGGTGGCGGGCGCGCTCAACATCGGCATTACCCTGCAGGCCAGCTGTGAAGTCGGCGCCTGGGTCACGAAGGACGGTTACCAGGTGCAAAACCACGACTGCGCGGGCGCCAGCCGTTTCCGCGTGATGCAGCAGGTGGGCAGCAACCGCAGCGCCTTCGATCTGCAGCCCCGGTCCACCCTCACCCTCGCGGCCGACAAGACGCCGACCGTCGTCACCCTCTACTGGTAGCGCGCCGGCTCAGTAGCTGACCGTCAACACCACGTTATCGATGTAGGTTCCCACGGGCACGTTGGCCTGGGTCGGGTCGATGATCGCCTTGAATTCGAAGCTCTGGCTGCTGCCCGTTCCCACCGCGGGAAAGGGCGCCGCGGTATTCACCACGGTGACGCCGTCCGGCCGGTAGATGTTGTAGCGCAGACGGTTCGCCCCGCTGGCCAGTTGTCGCCACGGCGCCTGGTAGTTCTGGCCGTTGCCGAAGCCCAGGGTGAAGCCTTCGGTGTTGGTACAGCGGACCACCACGGTCTGGGTGCGCTGGGCGAACTGCGATACCAGCGCCTGGGCGCCGAAGTCCACCGCCGCCAGCGTGCTGAGCTGGCAGGCCTTGGTGACGACCAGCTTGACGCTGATCTGGGCCAGTGCGCCGGTTCCCCAGTTGGTCGGCGTGCAGTTGAGCACGCAGGCCGTTCCAGTTGGCTGGACCACTCCGGGACTGGTGTCCCAGGTGCAAAGGTTGAGCACGCCGGACGGGCAGATCGCCCAGTACCAGCGCACCGAGACGGTCCCGGTGTAAGTGCCGGCCGGCACGTTGGCGCCGAGCTGGGTGCGCGCATAGAGCGGCACGCTGATGCCCGATCCACCGATGGCCAGGAGGTTGGTGGCGCCGAGGGTGAGGGTCTGCCCGGCGAGCATGGCCTGGGTATAGCCGCTGTCGGAGTACAGGGTGAAGGGCACGCTGCCACCCTGGTCGCCGGTTAGCACCAGCGTGTTGCTGAGCAGGGTGACGCGCAGGTAGGCACCGGTCACCAGTTGCAGCGACCCGCTGCAGGTCAGCCCGCCCGCCCCCGCTGCCTGCGAGGTGGTGGTTGGCAGGGTGAGCGAACTGGTGGTTCCCAGGTTGATGTCCGAGGTCGTGGTGTTGCAGGCCGTGGCCTGTTGCAGCGTCACGCCCATCAGCAGAAGGATCGATAGCAGCCAGCGGCAAGGGGGGGAAACTCTGTTCATGGCGC
>NZ_DJTK01000034.1:0-42963 GCF_002438225.1 Pseudomonas sp. UBA6310
GTCGGTCGCTGCGCGTCGCTGAGAGCCCGGTGGACGCGGCGCCGTGCTCGAAATCCGGGCAACTGGCGGGTCGCGGCATATTCTGGTGCTGCACGAAGCACCTTTTCGGCCCACGCTTCATGGCGCTGCCGCAGCCTCCAGATGGCACGCCGAAGTTCGGCGAAAACCGCTGCAGCCCAGAGTTTATGGGCCTTTGGCGGTCGCCTAAAAAAAATCTTTGCAGAGCCTGCGCTTCCTCTTAGACTCCGACGTGGCCCATTCAGGAACGCTTTTCGATAGCCTGCTCCCGCCCGTTTCCGGTCTGGTTGTAAGCGATAGAAAGAACGTTTTTGCGGAACCGTAGAGGCCTTTCCACAGACGGGGAGGCGAACAGAATAATGTGAGTTGGGAGTGTGGTAATGGCTGATCGTGAGCACGGCACCGTCAAGTGGTTCAATGACGCCAAGGGCTATGGGTTCATTCAACGTGATAGCGGGGCGGACGTGTTCGTTCATTACCGCGCGATCCGTGGTGAAGGTCACCGCTCTCTGGTCGAAGGCCAGAAAGTCGAGTTTTCCGTTACCCAGGGCCAGAAAGGCTTGCAGGCGGAAGACGTGGCACGCGTCTGAGCCTTGCGGCAACGAAAAAGCCCGCCTTCAGGCGGGCTTTTTCTTGGCGGTTGGATTGTCGCTCGTGCGCCTCGGCCATCACGTAGACGCAGGGTGCGCCATGCGCACCGAAACGAGGGGGGCTGGTGCGCGCGGCGCACCCTACGGCGGCGACCTGTATTGCCGTCGCTCAGTCGGTGCGCCAGACGATTTCCTGCTCGCCTTCGGCATCGACCTTTATCCAGCGCTCGCCTTCTTCCAGGCTCTCTTCTTCCTGCCAGCTGCCGGGTGCGCAGCGCACCTGCACGCCGAGCGCGGCGAAGGCGTCTCGGGCGCAGGCGATGTCGTCGTCCCATGGCGTGGCGTCGCTTTCCAGCATCAGGCTGTGCCACTTGCCGACCGCTTTCGGGACCCAGGTGACGGGAATCCCGGCGGCTTCGCATTTGAAGGTCTGGCCCTTCTGGCGCCAGGCGCTGCAGGGACCGATGGCCTGTTCCAGCCAGGCGGCGACGCTCTGCTGGTCGGCATCCTTCAGGTAGATCTCGATATCCGGTTGGCGCATGGTTTTCTCGGCAATGGCGTGGGCGGCCCGCTACAGGTCGCGTTCGATCCAATCGTAACGTATGCCGACGCCGACCTCTAAGGGGGCGGCGATCACGGCCTCGCGGCGTTCGGCGCTGGCACGCCAGCCGTGCGGGGTCATCGCCAGCAGGTCGGCGCGGGCCTCCGGGCTTTCCAGGCGCAGGCTGAATTCCAGCGTCTCGCTGTGCGCCAGGTGCATGCCGGCGGGGATCAGCGCCAGGTGTTTCTCGTCGTCGTAATCGCGCACTTCATCGTAGAGCTTGCCGCGCAGCGCCATCAGGTGCCCGCTGCTCGGCCCCATGCGCAGCAGCGCGCCGCCCGGTGCCAGCAGGCGCCGCGCCTCCTGCCAGTCGAGCGGACTGAACACGCTGGTCAGCACCTGGCAACTGGCGTCGGCCAGCGGCACCCGTGCCATGCTCGCCACCAGCCAATGCAGGCGCGGATCTCGGCGGCAGGCGCGCTTGATCGCCTCGCGGGAGATGTCCAGCGCATAGCCTTCGCTGTGCGGCAGCGCGGCGCCGATCTGCGCGGTGTAGTAGCCCTCGCCGCAGCCGATGTCCAGCCAGCGCAGCGGCGCGCGTTCGGCGACCAGCTCGGCCAGGCGGCGCGCCAGCGGGGCATAGTGGCCGCCGTCGAGAAAGCGCCGGCGCGCCTCGACCATCGCCGCGTTGTCGCCGGGGTCGCGACTGTTCTTGTGCTGCACCGGCAGCAGGTTCAGGTAGCCCTGGCGCGCGCGGTCGAAACGGTGCCCGGCCGGGCAGGCGACACCGTTGTCGGCGTCGTGCAGCGGGCCTGAGCAGAGCGGGCAGATCAGCATCAGGCGAGCAGCTCGACGAGGGTCTGGTAGTAGATGTCGGTTAGGCGGTCGAGGTCGCTGGCGAGGATGCGCTCGTCGATCTGGTGGATGGTGGCGTTCACCGGGCCGAGCTCGACCACCTGGGTGCCGAGGGTCGCGATGAAGCGTCCGTCCGAGGTGCCGCCGGTGGTCGAGGGACGGGTTTCACGGCCGGTCACCGCGCGGATGCCGCTGGCCACGGCGTCGAGCAGCGCGCCGGGTTCAGTGAGGAACGGCAGGCCGGACAGCGCCCAGTCGATGTGCCAGTCCAGGCCGTGCTTGTCGAGAATGCGGGCGACGCGCTGCTGCAACCCCTCCACCGTGGATTCGGTAGAGAAACGGAAGTTGAACATCGCCGTCAGCTCGCCGGGAATCACGTTGCTGGCGCCGGTGCCGGCGTTCAGGTTGGAAATCTGGAAGCTGGTCGGCGGGAAGAACGCGTTGCCTTCGTCCCAGTGCTCGGCGGCCAGCTCGGCGAGTGCCGGCGCGGCCAGGTGGATCGGGTTCTTCGCCAGTTGCGGGTAGGCGACGTGGCCCTGCTTGCCGCGCACCGTGAGCAGCGCGCCCAGCGAGCCGCGCCGGCCGTTCTTCACCACGTCGCCGAGCAGCGTGCTGCTCGAGGGCTCGCCGACGATGCACCAGTCGAGGCGCTCGCCGCGTTCGCGCAGGCGTTCGACCACCGCGCGGGTGCCGTGTTGCGCCGGGCCTTCCTCGTCGCTGGTGATGAGGAAGGCGATGGCGCCCTTGTGGTTCGGGTGCATGACGACGAAGCGTTCCACCGCGACGATCATCGACGCCAGGCTGCCTTTCATGTCCGCCGCGCCGCGCCCGCAGAGCATGCCGTCCCCGTCGATGTGCGCCTCGAAGGGCGGGTGCTGCCAGCCGTGCAGCGGGCCGGTCGGCACCACGTCGGTGTGCCCGGCGAAGCACAGCACGGGACCTTCGCCGCCGCGGCGCGCCCAGAAGTTGTCGACCTCGCCGATGCGCATCGGCTCCAGTTCGAAGCCGAGTGCGGCCAGGCGCTGCATCATCAGTTCCTGGCAGCCTTCGTCGACCGGCGTCACCGAGGGGCGGCGGATCAGCTCGCAGGCGAGCTCCAGGGTGGCGGAAAGGGGGGCGGAAGGGGCCGTCATGCTGGAACTCCGGAAGGCGGGGCAGGCTGCGTCAAAGGGGCGCTATGGTAGCAAAAACGGCGGCCCGAAGGCCGCCGTCAGGGCGTCGCTGCGGGTTCCGCGTCAGGCCGGAACCTCGTCGGGCTGCGCCTGGGGCGGTTTCGGCAGGGACGAGAGCAGCGCCATGATGAGCGCCGCCAGGTAGGGCAGCGACTGCACCAGCAGCATCGCGACCCAGAACTTCACGTCGTTGCTCGGCAGGCCCTGGACGATGGCGATGCCCAGCGCCGCGCCCCACAGCAGCAGCATCACGAACACCTCTTCGCGGGCTTCCGCCAGCGCCACCAGGATGCCGTGGTTGGAGGCCATCTTCGGGGTGCGGAAGAACGGAATGCTCTTGGTGAAGAACCCGTACAGCACCGCCTTGGCGATGGTGTGCGACAGCGCCAGGCCGGCGACCGCGGCGCAGAACGCATCCTTCAGGTTGACCCCCACGGCGCGCCGGTAGAGGAAGATGATCTTGCCGACCTTGAAGAAGAACAGCGCCAGCGGCGGCAGGGCGAAGATCAGCAGCGGCGGATCGACCCGCGTCGGCACGATGATCATCGCCGCCGACCAGAGCAGCGCGCCGAGGGTGAAGAAGATGTTCATGCCGTCGGCGACCCAGGGCAGCCAGCCGGCGATGAAGTGATAGCGCTGGCCGCGCTTGAGCTCCGAGCCCTTGCCCAGCAGCAGCGCGCGGGCATGGCCCTTCATGATCTGGATGGCGCCGTAGGCCCAGCGGAAGCGCTGCTTCTTGAAGTCGATGAAGGTATCCGGCATCAGCCCCTTGCCGAAGCTGTCGTGGGCGTAGGCGGCCGAATAGCCCTTCTCGAACACGCGCAGGCCCAGTTCGGCGTCCTCGCAGATGGTCCAGTCGGCCCAGCGCAGTTCGTCCATCACCGTGCGGCGGATCATCGTCATGGTGCCGTGCTGGATGATCGCGTCGCGGTCGTTGCGGGTGACCATGCCGATGTGGAAGAAGCCCTTGTACTCGGAATAGCAGAGCTTCTTGAACAGGCTTTCGTTTTCGTCGCGATAGTCCTGCGGCGACTGCACCACGGCGATGCGCGGGTCGGCGAAGTGCGGGACCATGTGCTTGAGCCAGTTGCGGTCGACGCAGTAGTCCGAGTCGATCACCGCGACGATTTCGGCGTCGGGCGCGGTGTGCGGCAGGATGTAGTTCAGCGCGCCGCCCTTGAAACCGTGCAGCGGCGCGACGTGGAAGAAGCGGAACCGCGGGCCGAGCTGCTCGCAGTAGTCGCGTACCGGCTCCCACACCGCCGGGTCCTTGGTGTTGTTGTCGATGATCAGGACTTCGAAGTCCGGGTAATCGAGGTTGGCCAGGGCGTCGAGGGTCTGTTTGACCATCTCCGGCGGCTCGTTGTAGCAGGGCACGTGCACCGAGACCTTGGGCCGGAAGCTGCTGTCGCCGACCACCGGGATGAACGGCCGGCGGCGTTTGTGCACCCAGACCACCTCGGCCAGCTCATGGGCTTCGGTGAGCAGCACGATGAACACGCCGAGGGCGCCGATGCCGAGCAGCGCGCCCACCGTCAGGCTGAACCAGGTCGCGTACTGCTGGCTGTAGTCGTAGCCGATCCACACCAACGCCGAACCGCCGACGAAGGCGACGAAGGTCAGGAAGGTGCGACCACGCTGGCGCAGCGCGCTACCGTCGATCAGCAGCAGGGCCAGCGACAGCAGCGCCATCACCACCGAAGCGACCGCCAGCAGGCGCCATTGCGGGATCGCCACGACCGGGCCTTCGAAGGCGAACTTGGCCTGCCGGTTGAGGTTGTAGACCCCCCAGTAGGCGCCCACCGAACCCTCGTCGCTGGCTTTCCACGGCTGGTCGAAAGCCTCGATGACGAAGTAGTTGTAGCCCTGGCTGTTCAGCTTGTTGACCAGCGTGCGCAGGTACACGGCCTGGTCGGCCTGGGTGGCATCGGCGCCGCCGCGCATGCGCCCGTTGCTCGGCCAGCCGACCTCGGAGATCAGCAGCGGCTTTTTCGGGAACAGCTTGCGCAGGTCGCGCGCGCGGTCGAGGACGAACTGTCCGGCGTCCTCCATCGGGATGAATTCCCAGTACGGCAGCACGTGAGCGGCGATCAGGTCGGCGTGCTTCGCCAGCTCCGGGTGCTCTTCCCAGATGTGCCACTGCTCGGACGTGGACACCGGCACCTTCACCGCCGCGCGCACGCGATCCATGAAGGCGATCAGTTGCTCGGCGGTGACTTCCTCGCGGAACAGCGCCTCGTTGCCCACGGTGACGCGAACCACGCTGCGCGAGTGGTTGGCCAGATCGATGGCCTTGGCGATCTCGCGCTCGTTGCGTTCCTGGTCGTTGCTGATCCAGATACCCAGGGTCACGCGCAGACCGAATTCCTCGGCGATCGCCGGAATGTTGGCCAGCGCGCCGTCCACCGAGTAGGTGCGGATGTTGTCGGTGTGCTTGCTCAGCAGCTCCAGGTCCTGGCGGATTTCCTCATCGCTCGGGTACACGCCCTGTTGCGGGCTCTGGCCCTGGCGGAACGGCGAATAGGAGAAGCCGGAGATCTGCGCGGGCCAGTCCGGCGCACTCACCGGGCGGTTGTAGAGCGCCCAGAAACCGGTGAACAGCGCCGCGATGGCCAGGAAGACCACCAGGTTGAGACCAAATTTTCGCGATGACATAGGTGCTTTCAGGTTCCGATGCGTGGAACGGGGGAGGGCGGCGAGCGCCGTCGGCGCGCATCCTACTCTGGCGTCCGCGCCAGTGTACAGGCGCGCTGCGGAGCGATCCGGGCCGCTGTTCGCAGCCTACAGCCTTGGGCCTTGCGGGGGTGAAGAAGTTCGCCGCACGCCACGCGCTGCGGGCGCTGCGCCCGATGCCGGTCGCGCGGAAAAAGGCAGGGCTCAGCGGCCTCGGTTTTCCTGCGCAACGTCGCCGCGTGGCGATCCGGGCTTTATCTGCGCGGCGCCCGGTCCAATAATGCGCACCGGTTTTTCTTCCGAGGTGAGCATGAGTACAGACGATCAGCGTTTCGGGGGCATCGCCCGGCTCTATGGCCGCGATGGACTCGAACGCCTGGCCGCGGCGCACGTGGCGGTGGTCGGTATCGGCGGCGTCGGCTCGTGGGCGGCGGAAGCGCTGGTGCGCTCCGGCGTCGGCGAGATTTCCCTGTTCGACCTCGACGACGTCTGCGTCAGCAACACCAACCGTCAGGCGCATGCGCTGCTCGACACCGTAGGCCGGGCCAAGGTCGAGGTGATGGCAGAGCGCCTGCTGGCGATCAATCCGGCGTGCCGCGTACACGCCGTGGCGGACTTCGTCACCCGCGAGAGCATGGCCGAGCACATCACCGGGAACCTCGACTGCGTGCTCGACTGCATCGACAGCGTCGCCGCCAAGGCCGCGCTGATCGCCTGGTGCAAGCGACGCAAGATCCAGATCGTCACCACCGGCGGCGCCGGCGGGCAGATCGACCCGACGCAGATCCAGGTCGCCGACCTGAACAAGACTTTCAACGATCCGCTGGCGGCCAAGGTGCGCTCGACCCTGCGCCGCGACTACGCCTTCTCGCGCACGCCGGGGCGCAACTACAGCGTGCCCTGCGTGTTCTCCACCGAGCAGCTGCTCTACCCGGCGCCGGACGGCACGGTCTGCCAGTCCAAGGCGTTCGTCGGCGAGGGCGTGAAGCTCGACTGCGCCGGCGGTTTCGGTGCGGTGATGATGGTCACCGCCAGCTTCGGCATGGCCGCTGCGGCCAAGGCGGTGGACAAGCTGGTGGCCGGCGCGCGGCGCCCGGCCGAGCGGCAGACGCGCCTCGAATGAGCCTTCTCGGCGCCGACCGCGCCGCGGCCGTATAATCGTCGGCCTTTTCGCTTTACTACCGCGCCGTGCCTGCGGCGCGGGCTTCCCATGAGATCCCTGCGATGATGAATAACGATGTGCTGCGCAGCCTGCGCTACATGCTGGATGTCAGCGAGCCCAAGCTGGTGAAGATCTGCCAGTTGGCCGATTACAGGGTCAGCATCGAGGACATGGCCGCCTACCTGAAGAAGGATGACGAGGAAGGCTTCCAGCCCTGCAGCGACGAAGTCATGGCGCACTTCCTCGACGGCCTGGTGTTCTACAAACGCGGCAAGGACGAGAGCCGGCCGCGCCTCCCCGTGGAGAAGCGCATCACCAACAACGCCATCCTGAAGAAGCTC
Organism: Pseudomonas sp. UBA6310; assembly: GCF_002438225.1. NCBI lineage: Bacteria > Pseudomonadati > Pseudomonadota > Gammaproteobacteria > Pseudomonadales > Pseudomonadaceae > Pseudomonas > Pseudomonas sp. UBA6310. The sequence continues at coordinate 7,353 of NZ_DJTK01000034.1, forward strand.
CGCGTGGCCTTCGAGCTGCGCGACGAGGACATGCACGCCATTCTCGAAGCCGCGGAGCTGCCCATGGGCAAGGCCGAGCTGAGCGCGCTGTTCCGCAAGCCCGGCCACAACAATTACCGCGAATGTGGCGATCAGGTGCTGCGCAACTTCCTCCGTGGCCTGACCCTGCGCGTGCGCCCCGCGGACTGACTAACGCGGTTTCTTCGGCTTGCGCGGCTTCGACGGGTTGCGCTTCGCGCCGCCGTGTTCGGCGATCAGCCGGTCGGCTTCGGCGGCGCGTTCGGCCAGCGGCGCCGGTGCCTCCGTCAGGCCGAGGCGCACGGCCAGCTTGCCGGCGTCGAAGGGCGCCTTGACCTTGATGTCGTTGTCGAAATAGCAGAACAGGTCGCGCCGCTTGCGCGAAGGGGGCTTGCGCTCGACGATCAGCCGCGCGTCGTCCACCTGGCCGCCTTCGCTCCAGGCCTTCATCCGCCGCGCCCAGTCGTCCAGCGCCGCGTCGGTGTAGCCGCTGGCGTAAAGCTCCTCCTCGCCATGCAGGCGCAGGTAGACGAAGTCGCTGGTGACGTCCTCCTTCAGCGGCCACTTGCCCGCGGTATCCGCCACCACCAGCGCCACGTCGTGCTCGCGCAGCATGTCGACGAAGGCGCGATCCTCGAAGCTGGCGTGGCGGATCTCCACCGCATGGCGCATCTTTCGCGGCTCGTCGATCGCCAGGTGGGTGCGTCCCTCCATGCGCGGCTCATGACCGCGGGCGATGTGCAGCGCTTTTTCGGTGTCGTGCGGCAACAGGCGCAGGAAGGCCTCGAACTGCTCCGGATCGAAATGGAAGCTCGGTGGAAACTGCCAGAGGATCGGCCCCAGCTTGCGCTGCAGGCGCAGCAGGCCGGAGGCGAAGAAGTTGGCGATGGGCTTTTCGACGTCGTCGAGCCGGCGGATGTGGGTGATGTAGCGCGGCGCCTTGACGCTGAAGACGAAGTCCTCGGGCGTCTCGTCATGCCAGCGCGCCCAGCTTTCCGGGCGTTGCAGCGAGTAGAAGGAACCGTTGATCTCGATGCTGCCGACCGCGCGGGAGGCGAACTGCAATTCGTCGTCCTGGCGCAGCGTGTCCGGGTAGAAGACGCCGCGCCAGGGCGCGTAACGCCAGCCGGATATGCCGATGCGGATGTCTGCGCTCATGTGCTCTCTGCCTTGGGACGTTCAGGCAGTCGACTGCGGGTGGCAGGAACGGGTTCCGGGCGGGCGACCACAAGGCGCGGTGCGCGCGGCGCACCCTACGAAACGCCGCCAGCCCCGCGCGTCCGTATCGGCGCGTTGCCGCCGGTTCACGCCTCCGCGCCCAATCCCCGCGCTTCCCGTAGGGTGCGCCATGCGCACCGTGGCGCGCGGATCAGTGCGTTGCCGCCAGTTCACGCCCCCACACTTGCCGTAGGGTGCGCCATGCGCACCGTGGCGCCCGGATCAGTGCGTTGTAGCCAGTTCACGCATCCGCTTGAGCACGGCGTTCAGCCCGTTGCTGCGCGACGGGCTGAGCTGGCGCTGCAGGCCGAGTTGGGCGAACCAGTCGGCGAGGTCCAGCGCCGCCAACCCGGCGCCGTCCAGCCCCTCGATGCGTGCCAGCAGCAGCGCCAGCAGGCCACGCAGCAGGCGCGCATCGCTGGCCGCGCGAAAGTGCAGCGCCTGATCACGGCGCTCCGCCACCAGCCAGACCAGGCTCTCGCAGCCGTGCACGCGGTTGGCCTCGCTGCGTTCGGCCGCGTCCAGCGGCTCCAGGCGTTCGGCCCACTGCAGCAGGAGGCGCGCGCGCTGTTCCCAGCCGGGAAGCTGGGCGAACGCGTCCAGTGCCTGCTGTGCCAGCGGCGGCAATTCGCTCATCGCAGCAGCTCCAGGGCGGCATCGAGGGCGGCGAAGAAACGCCGCAGGTCCTCGCCGTCGTTGTACAGCGCCAGCGACACGCGGACCGCGCCGGCCAGACCGAGGCGCTCGTACAGCGGCATCGCGCAATGGCTGCCGACACGCACCGCGATGCCCTGTTCGCCGAGCAGGTGCGCCAGGTCGGCGTTATGCACGCCGTCGACGGCGAAGCAGGCCAGGGCGATCCGCGGCGCGCCGAGCAGGCGCACGCCATCGCGGGCGGCGAGGCCGGCCAGCAGTTCGGCGTGCAGCGCGGCTTCGTGGGTGGCGACGGCCGTGTCATCCAGCCCGTCCAGGTAGTGCAGCGCGGCGCCGAGGCCGATCACGCCGGCAATCGGCGGCGTTCCGGCCTCGAACCCCATGGGCGCCGGATGGAAGTCGGCGTCCTGGAACCCGGCACGGCGGACCATCTCGCCACCGAACTGCCAGTGGCGCAGTCGGGCCAGGGCGTCGCTGCGGCCGTAGAGCACGCCGACGCCTTCCGGGCCGTAGAGCTTGTGGCTGGAGAATGCGTAGAAGTCGCAGCCCAGAGCCTGCAGGTCATGCCGGCCGTGCACCGCGCCCTGGGCCCCGTCGACCACGCTGAGGGCGCCCTGCGCGCGGGCCAGTGCCAGCAGCTCTGGCAATGGCTGCCAGCGGCCGAGCACGTTGGACAACTGGCTGACCGCGAGCAGCCGGGTGCGTGCGCCGATCAGCGTGGCCGCCGCGGCGAGGTCGATATCGCCCTCGGCGTCCAGCGGCAGCACCACCAGGTTCAGCCCGCGACGGTGCGCCAGCTGTTGCCAGGGCAGCAGGTTGGCGTGGTGCTCCAGGGCGCTGACGACGATCTCGTCGCCTGGCTGGAACAGGTGCTCCAGGCCGTAGGCGAGCAGGTTGAAGGCCTCCGTGGCGCCGCGGGTGAAGACGATTTCCGCCGGGCTGGCGGCATTCAGCCATTGCGCCACCTTCAGCCGGGTCGCCTCGAAGGCGCGCGTGGCCCGGTCACCGGGCAGGTGCTGGGCGCGGTGCACGTTGGCGGCGCCGCTGCGGTAGTAAGCGTCCAGGGCTGCGAGCACCGGCTCCGGCTTCTGCGCGGTGGCGGCGTTGTCCAGGTAGGTCTGGCCCTCGGCCTGCAAGGCCAGGATGCCGGGAAAGTCGGCGCGCCAGGGCGAGTTCAGTGGCATGGCTGCGGTACCGCGAAATGTCTGCCGAGCATGAATGGAAAGGCCGGGCATGGGCCCGGCCTGAGTGTTTTGTTGCCAGGCGATGGATATCGGCGCTGCACGCCTCGACCCATCCTACGGCCTGCTACGGAAGGTTCGTAGGGTGGGTCGAGCCGGCGATACCCATCAGTTGTGCGCGTGCAGGGCTTCGTTCAGTTCGATGGCGGTCTTGTTGGTCTTGCATTCCACCGCGCCGTTGCGCGAGTTGCGGCGGAACAGCAGGTCCGGCTGGCCGGCCAGGTCGCGTGCCTTGACCACGTTGACCAGGGCGTTCTGGTCGTCCAGCAGGGCGACCTTGGTGCCGGCGGTGATGTACAGGCCGGCCTCGACGATGTTGCGGTCGCCCAGTGGGATGCCGATGCCGGCGTTGGCGCCGATCAGGCAGCCTTCGCCGACCGAGATGATGATGTTGCCGCCACCGGACAGGGTGCCCATGGTCGAGCAGCCGCCGCCGAGGTCCGAGCCCTTGCCGACGAACACGCCGGCGGAGACGCGGCCCTCGATCATCCCCGGACCTTCGGTGCCGGCGTTGAAGTTGACGAAGCCCTCGTGCATCACCGTGGTGCCCTCGCCGATGTAGGCGCCGAGGCGCACACGGGCGCTGTCGGCGATGCGCACGCCACTCGGCACCACGTAGTCGGTCATTTTCGGGAACTTGTCCACCGAGACCACTTCCAGCAGCTTGCCGACCAGGCGCGCTTCCAGTTGGCGCTCGGCCAGTTCGCTCAGGTCGATGGCGCCGGCGTTGGTCCAGGCGACGTTCGGCAGCAGCGGGAAGATGCCGCTGAGGTTCTGCCCGTGCGGCTTGACCAGGCGATGGGAGAGCAGGTGCAGCTTGAGGTAGGCCTCGGGGGTCGAGGTGAGCGCGGTGTCTTCGGCGAGCAGGGTGGCGACCAGCGGGTTGGCGCTTTCCGCCAGGCGGGTCAGCAGCGCGGACTGCGCGGCGTCGATGCTGCGCAGCGCGGCCGACATCTCGCGGGCCTGGTTGCTGGTGAAGGCGATCGCCTGGTTGCCGCCTTCGTAACCGAGGATCGGCGCCACGGCGGCGACCAGCTCGGCGCTGGGGGCCAGCAGCGGCTGGGAATAGAAGACTTCCAGCCACACGCCTTTGCGATTCTGCGTGCCGAGACCGAAGGCCAGGCTGAACAGGGTAGAGGACATGGTGATTTCCTTTTGTCTGGCAGGGCGCCTTGCGCCTCTGTGATGAATGAGTGTCAGTGGTTCAGGGCCGCGTCGTACAGCTCGGGTTTGAATCCGACCAGGGTGCGCGATCCCAGGTCGAGTACCGGGCGCTTGATCATCGACGGCTGGGCGAGCATCAGTTCGATGGCCCGAGCCTGGTCGAGATCGGCCTTCTGCGCGTCGTCCAGCTTGCGAAACGTGGTTCCGGCGCGGTTCAGCACGGTTTGCCAGCCGTGTTCGTCACACCAGCGTTCGAGGCTGGCGCGGTCGATGCCGCTGGCTTTGTAGTCGTGAAAAACATAGTCGACGGCGTGTTCGTCCAGCCAGCTGCGGGCTTTCTTCATCGTGTCACACGCTTTGATTCCGAACAGGGTGCGATTCATCGTGGTGGGTCTGGTAACGTTGTCGAGCCTGGGAGTATGCCATCAGAGCGGTCGCCGATCTGCAATGCGATGGCGCGAAATCACCGGCAGGTTGTCAGAGCCCGTTGCACGGGCCTCGCGATCCGGAGCCGTTTCCGGGTCATCGCGTGCCCCGCCAAGGACCGTTTTCGATGCAATTGCTCCATACCATCCTGGTCATGCTGCTGGTCGTCGGCGGGACCCGCCTGACCGCGCAGTTCCTCCCGGTTCCCCTTCCGCTGATCCAGATCGCCGCGGGCGGACTGCTGGCGCTGCCGGCATTCGGTCTGCACGTCAGGCTCGATCCTGAACTCTTCATGTTGCTGTTCATACCGCCGCTGCTGTTCGCCGACGGCTGGCACATGCCCAAGCGCGAGTTCTGGCGGTTGCGCACGCCGATCCTGACCCTGGCGTTCGGCCTGGTGCTGTTCACCGTGCTGGGCGCCGGCGCCTTCATCCACCTGCTGTTGCCGGACCTGCCGTGGGCGGCGGCCTTCGCCCTGGCCGCGGTGCTGTCGCCGACCGATGCGGTGGCGGTCGCGGCGATCACCCACGGGCGCCTGCCGCGCGCGCTCAACCACATCCTGCAGGGCGAGGCGCTGATGAACGATGCGTCCGGCCTGGTGGCCTTCAAGTTCGCCGTGGCGGCGGCGCTGACCGGGCTGTTCTCGCTGGGCGATTCGAGCCTGGATTTCGTCCTGGTCGCGGCGGGCGGCATCGTCGTCGGTATCCTGCTCGCCTGGGGACTGGGCTGGCTGCGTGGCTGGATGATCGACCGTGGCTGGGACGATCCGGCGACCCATGTGGTGTTCCTGCTATTGCTGCCGTTCGCCACCTATGTGCTCGCCGAGCACCTCGGCGTGTCCGGCATCCTCGCCGCCGTGGCCGCCGGCATGATGCAGAGCCGCCAGGACCTGCTGCCGCGGCAGACCACCACGCGGCTGCTCAACCACAGCGTCTGGGCGATGGTGGAGTACAGCTTCAACGGGCTGGTATTCCTGCTCCTCGGGTTGCAGCTGCCGGATATCGTCAGCGCCGTCACCCGTGGCGTCGACGACCTCTGGCTGACCGTCGCGCAGCTGTTCGCCTACGTGCTGCTGGTGTTCCTCGTGCTGATGGCGCTGCGTTTCCTGTGGATGTACGCCTACTGGCGGATTTCCGCACGGATTCGCCAGTGGCGCGGGCGGCCGAGCACTTTCGCGGGGCAGTCCTGGACGCGCCTCACGCTGCTGCTGTCGCTGGGCGGCGTGCGTGGTTCGGTGACCCTGGCCGGTGTGATGTCGCTGCCGCTGGTGCTGGGTGACGGCAGCGGCTTCCCGCAGCGCGACCTGCTGATCTTCATCGCCGCCGGGGTGATCCTCGCCTCGCTGGCGGTGGCCAGCATCGGCCTGCCACTGCTGCTCAGGGGCATGCCGGCGGACGACGGCGAGGAGCGTGACCGCGAGCGCCGCCGGCTCTGGCGCAAGACCGCCGAGGCGGCGATCCGTGCGCTGGAGGCGCAGGCGGAAGAGCCTGGCGAGGATGCCGAAACGGCCGCGCTGGTGGCGGAAACCAAGGCGCGGATCATGGCCGAGTACCGCGATCAGCTGGATCGCCACGACAGCGACGAGGAGACTCGCCAGCGCGCCCGCAAGGTGCGGGCCCTGGAAGGGCGCTTGCGTGTGCACGCGCTGCGTGCGCAGCGCCTGGAGCTGTACCGCCTGCGCCGCGAGCACCTGCTCGACGACGAGATCGTCAGCGGCCTGCTGCGCGACCTCGACATCCGCGAGGCGCAGTGGCAGCAGGGCTGAGGCGAACCCTGCGCAAGGCTAGCGCCGTTGCAGGAACGCGCGGATGCGCTCGGCGGCTTCGACGCATTCGGCCAGCGGCGCGACCAGCGCCATGCGCACGCGGCCGGCGCCGGGGTTGAAGCCGTCCACCTCGCGCGACAGGTAGGAGCCCGGCACTACGGTGACGTGCTCCTCGGCGAACAGCGCCCGGGTGAACGCGGCATCGTCCATTGGCGTTTTCGCCCACAGGTAGAAGCCGCCGTCCGGGCGCTGCACGTCCAGCACCGGCTCGAGGATGTCCAGCGCGGCGTCGTATTTCGCCCGGTACAGGTCGCGGTTTGCGCGCACGTGGGCTTCGTCGCCCCATGCCGCCACGCTGGCCAGTTGGGTCTGCACCGGCATCGCGCAGCCGTGGTAGGTGCGATAGAGCAGGAAGGCCTTGAGGATGTCCGCGTCGCCGGCGACGAAGCCCGAGCGCAGCCCCGGCAGGTTGGAACGCTTGGACAGGCTGTGGAACACCACGCAGCGTCTGAAATCGCTGCGGCCCAGTTCGGCGCAGGCGCTGAGCAGGCCCGGCGGCGGGTTCTCCTCGTCGAAGTACAACTCGCTGTAGCACTCGTCGGCGGCGATCACGAAGTCGTGCTCATCGGCCAGGGCGATGAGCTTCTTCAGCGTCTCCACCGGCACCAGCGCGCCGGTCGGGTTGCCCGGCGAGCAGAGGAAGAGAATCTGCGTGCGCTGCCAGACCTCCGCCGGCACCGCGTCGAAATCCGGGTTGAAGCCGTTTTCCGCCAGGCACGGCAGGTAGTGCGGCGTGGCCCCGGCGAGCAACGCCGCGCCCTCGTAGATCTGATAGAACGGGTTCGGGCTGACCACCAGACCGTTGGCGCTGCGCTCGACCACCGTCTGGGTGAAGGCGAACAGCGCCTCGCGCGTGCCGTTCACCGGCAGTACGTGGCGCGCCGCGTCCAGCCAGCCCTCGGGCACGCCGAAGCGGCGCTGGCACCAGCCGGCGATGGCTTCGCGCAGGGCCGGAATGCCCAGCGTGGTCGGGTACACCGCCAGTTGCGCCAGGTTGTCGCTCAGCGCCTGGGCGACGAACGCCGGTGAGGCGTGCTTGGGCTCGCCGATGGACAGCGCGATCGGCGTCTTGCCGGCCACCGGCTGCACGCCCGCGAGCAGCGCCCGCAGTTTTTCGAAGGGGTAGGGTTGCAGGGTGTCGAGGGCGTTGTTCATGCGAAGGCGGTCTCGTGGCGGCAGGCCTGCCGGCGGTTTCAGATGCTGATCCGTTCCGGCGCGACCGTGCTGTCGGCGTCGGAGAGTTGCTGGACGATCGCCTGCTGCAGGCGCGCGCACAGCTGCGGGTCGGAGAGCGGCTGGTTGGCCGCGTCCGTGACGAAGAACACGTCCTCCACGCGCTCGCCAAGGGTGGTGATCTTGGCGTTCTGCAGGGACAGGTCGAAGTCGAGGAAGATCTTGCCGATCCGCGCCAGCAGGCCGGGGCGGTCCGGAGCGGTCAGGTCGAGCACGGTCACCGGGCGCTGCGCATCGTTGTGGATGGTCAGGCGCGGAGCGAAGGCGAAGTGCTTGAGCTGGCGCGGTACGCGGCGCTGGATGATCGACGGGTAATCGTCGGGGTTCTTCAGCGTATCGATCAGCCCGGCGCGGATTTCGCGGATGCGCTCCGGGTTGTCGCCGATGCTGCCGCCGTCGGCGTCGAGCACGATGTAGGTGTCGAGGGTGAACTGGCTGGTCGAGGTGATGATCCGCGCGTCATGGATGTTCAGGTTGAGCTGGTCCATCGCGGCCACGGTCACGGCGAAGAAGTCGTGCTGGTCGGGTGCGTAGATGAAGATCTGCGTGGCACCTTCGACGTCGCGCTGGGCGGTCTCGCGGATCAGCACCAGCGGGCCGTCGCTGGCAGGGTGCTGGATGATCGCCTCGGTGTGCCAGGCCACGTCGCCGGCGGTGTGGCGCAGGAAATAGTCGTCGCCCAACTGCGACCAGAGCTGCTCGGCGTCGTCCGGGTCGATGCCGGCGCGGGCGAGGATGTCCAGAGCGGCGCTTTGTGTCTGGCGGATCTGCTCTTCGCGGTCCAGCGGGTTTTCCAGGCCGCGCAGCAGCGCGCGCTTGGTCTCGGTGTAGAGCTGGCGCAGCAGGCTGGCGCGCCAGGAGTTCCACAGGCTCGGGTTGGTGGCGTTGATGTCGGCGACGGTGAGCACGTAGAGGTAGTCGAGGTGCGTCTGGTCGCCGACCAGCTGGGCGAAATCGAAGATCACCTGCGGGTCGGAGAGGTCCTTGCGCTGGGCGGTGGTCGACATGGTCAGGTGGTTCTGCACCAGCCAGACGATCAGCCGGGTATCCCATGCCGGCAGGTGGTGGCGGTGGGCGAACGCCTCGGCGTCCAGCGCGCCCAGCGCCGAATGGTCACCGCCGCGCCCCTTGCCGATGTCGTGGTAGAGCCCGGCGAGGTAGATCAGCTCGGGTTTGGGCAGCTTGTCGATGACCTTGCTGGCCAGCGGAAACCTTTCCGCCAGCTCCGGGCGGCGCAGTTTGCGCAGGTGCTTGATCAGGTTCAGCGTGTGCGCGTCCACCGTATAGATGTGGAACAGGTCGTGCTGCATCTGCCCGACGATGTGGCCGAACTCCGGCAGGTAGCGCCCGAGGATGCCATAGCGGTTCATCCGCCGCAGGTTGCGGTGGATGCCCTGGCTGGACTTGAACAGTTCGATGAACAGGCTGGTGTTGCGGATATCGCTGCGGAACTCGTCGTCGATCAGGTGCCGGTGGTCGCGCAGCAGGCGGATGGTGTCGGCGCGAACCCCCTTGATTTCCGGGTGCTGGGCCATCAGCACGAAGATTTCCAGGATGGCGAACGGGGTGCGCTTGAAGACGTTCGGGTTGCTCGCCTCGATATAGCCGTCGCGCAGCTGGAAGCGGCTGTTCAGCGGCTTGAGCTGGCAGATCTTGCCGGTGCTGAGGATGACTTCCTCGAAGTGCTGGTTGATCAGGTCGTTCAGCTCGGCGATGCCCATCACCACCCGGTAGTACTTCTGCATGAAACGTTCGACGGCGAGCTTGGCGTCGGTCTCCTCGAAGCCGAGCAGCCCGGCGATGCGCCGCTGGTGGTCGAACAGCAGACGGTCCTCGGCGCGCCCGGCGAGCATGTGCAGGGCGTAACGGACCTTCCAGAGGAACTCCTGGGAAGAGGCGAGCAGGGAATACTCGCTTTCGATCAGGAAGCCCTGGCCGACCATCGCGTGCAGGTTCAGCGTGCCGAACTGCCGGCGGGCGATCCAGAGGATGGTCTGGATGTCGCGCAGGCCGCCTGGCGAGCCCTTCACGTTGGGTTCGAGGTTGTATTCGGTGTCGTTGTACTTGGCGTGGCGCTTGGCCTGTTCCTCGCGCTTCGCCAGGAAGAACTGCAGGCTCGGCCACATGCGCTGGGGGCTGGTGACCTCGATCATTCGCTGGCGCAGGCGCTCCGGGCCGGCGATGGTGCGGCTTTCCATCAGGTTGGTGATCACCGTGAGGTCGGCGCGGGCTTCTTCCGCGCATTCCTCCACCGAGCGCACGCTCTGGCCGACTTCCAGACCGATGTCCCAGAGCAGGGTGAGGAAGGCCTCGATCGGCGTGCGGAAGATCTCGTGGTCGGCGTTGTCCAGCAGAATCAGCAGGTCGATGTCCGAGTACGGGTGCAGCTCGCCACGCCCATAGCCGCCGACCGCCACCAGCGCGATGTCGGCGTCCTCGCTCCAGTCGAAGCGGACCCAGGCTTCATGCAGGATCTGGTCGACGAACCAGGCACGGTCCTCCACCAGGCGACGGATGTCGCGGCCGCTGGCGAAGCGCTCGTCGAGCACCTCGCGGGCCTGGCGGATGGCCTTCTTGAAGGCCGGGATCGGGCTGGATTTAAGGGCCAGTTCGGCCTGGAACTGGCCGCGGTCGAACAGCTCGGGGTCCATCTGCGGCATGCCTGGGGCTCTCCGGTGCGGGAATGCGTTCGGTGTGGTTCCCGGCCCGTCAGGCCGGGGTGCGCGCTATGGTGTCGTCGCTGCGCAGGGTGAGGATCTCGTAGCCATCGGCGGTGACCAGGATGGTGTGTTCCCATTGCGCTGACAGCTTGCGGTCCTTGGTGATGGCCGTCCAGCCGTCGCCGAGCAGGCGGGTTTCCGCGCGGCCCTGGTTGATCATCGGTTCGATGGTGAAGGTCATCCCTTCGCGCAGCTCCATGCCGGTGCCGGCGCGCCCGTAATGGACCACCTGCGGCTCCTCGTGGAACACCTTGCCGATGCCATGCCCGCAGTATTCGCGGACCACCGAGTAGCCCTGCTTCTCGGCATGCTTCTGGATCACCTCGCCGATGTCGCCCAGGTGCGCGCCGGGACGGACCAGCTGGATTCCTTTATAGAGGCATTCCTGGGTGACCCGGCAGAGGCGCTCGGCCCACTCCGGTGTCTTCCCGACCAGGAACATCTTGCTGGTGTCGCCGTGGTAGCCGTCCTTGATCACGGTGATGTCGATGTTGACGATGTCGCCATCCTTGAGCGGTTTCTCGTTGGGAATGCCGTGGCACACCACCTGGTTGATCGAGGTACAGATCGACTTCGGGTAGCCCTTGTAGTTGAGCGGCGCGGGGATCGCGTCCTGCACGTTGACGATGTAGTCGTGGCAGATGCGGTCCAGCTCTTCGGTGGTCACGCCCACGCGCACGTGCTCGCCGAGCATTTCCAGCACGTCGGCGGCCAGGCGGCCGGCTACGCGCATTTTTTCGATTTCCTCGGGCGTCTTTATGGTGACGGTCATTGGGGCTCTCTGGCACAAGGCAAATAAAGGCACGATTCTACCAGTTCGAGCCCGCCGCCCATAACCGGCAGCGAAAAGCCGGTGGGCAGGCAGCGGTTTTCCTTTCGGCTCGCGCCACCTTGTGGTATAAAACGCGCCGCTTTTACGGGCATGCAGTCCGAAGAGCTTGAACCCCACACACGTATCGACACGATATCCTGGGTGCCCGCAAGGGTTGGATATTGGGATGCGTGGAGGCCTAACCCGACTATCGAGGAATAGAAATGTCTCAAGTCAACATGCGCGACATGCTGAAGGCCGGTGTGCACTTCGGCCACCAGACCCGTTACTGGAACCCGAAAATGGGCAAGTACATTTTCGGCTCGCGTAACAAGATTCACATCATCAACCTGGAAAAAACCCTGCCGATGTTCAACGAAGCCCTGGCTTTCGTTGAGAAGCTGTCCGCAGGCAAGAACAAGATCCTGTTCGTCGGCACCAAGCGTTCCGCCGGCAAGATCGTTCGCGAAGAAGCGGCCCGTTGCGGCTCGCCGTTCGTCGACCACCGCTGGTTGGGCGGCATGCTCACCAACTACAAGACCATCCGCGCCTCGATCAAGCGCCTGCGCGAACTGGAAACCCAGTCCCAGGACGGCACCTTCGCCAAGCTGACCAAGAAAGAAGCCCTGATGCGTTCGCGCGATCTGGAAAAACTGGACCGCAGCCTGGGCGGCATCAAGGACATGGGCGGGCTGCCGGACGCGCTGTTCGTGATCGACGTCGACCACGAGCGCATCGCGATCACCGAAGCCAACAAGCTCGGTATCCCGGTCATCGGCATCGTCGATACCAACAGCAGCCCGGAAGGCGTTGACTACATCATCCCGGGTAACGACGACGCCATCCGTGCCGTTCAGCTGTACCTCGGCGCCATGGCCGACGCCGTGCTGCAAGGCCGTCAGAACGCCCAGGGCGGCGCCGACGAGTTCGTCGAAGAAGCTGCTCCCGAGGCCGCCGAAGGCTGATAAGCCGACGCCAGCGTCACCCGGTGCGCAGAAAGGGGGCTAGGCCCCCTTTTTGCCACCTCAGAATCGATCACCCGGTTGTCATCCGTATCGGGTGGAATGGTTGAAGACCTTTCTAGAGGATCAAGAACATGGCAGAAATCACTGCAGCCCTGGTTAAAGAACTGCGCGAGCGTACTGGCCAAGGCATGATGGATTGCAAGAAGGCGCTGACCGCCGCCGGTGGCGACATCGAGAAAGCGATCGACGACATGCGTGCCGCGGGCGCCATCAAGGCCGCCAAGAAAGCCGGCAACATCGCCGCTGAAGGCTCCATCGCCGTCAAAGTGGCCGATGACAACAAGTCCGCCGTGATCATCGAAGTCAACTCGCAGACCGACTTCCTCGCCCTGCAGGACGACTTCAAGAACTTCGTCTCCGCCAGCCTGGAAAAAGCCTTCGCCGAGAAACTGTCCGACGCCGCTCCGCTGGTCGCCGCTCAGGAATCCGCTCGCGAGGCGCTGGTCGCCAAGGTCGGCGAGAACGTCAACATCCGTCGCCTGACCCGCGTTGAAGGCGATGTCGTCGGTGCCTACCTGCACGGTCACCGCATCGGCGTACTGGTTACCCTGAAGGGTGGCAACGCCGAACTGGCCAAGGAAATCGCCATGCACGTCGCGGCGAGCAACCCGCAGTTCGTCAGCCCGTCGCAGGTTTCCGAAGAAGCCGTGGCCAAGGAAAAGGAAATCTTCCTGGCGCTGAACGCCGACAAGATCGCCGGCAAGCCGGAAAACATCGTCGAGAACATGGTCAAGGGCCGTATCAACAAGTTCCTCGCCGAAGCCAGCCTGGTCGAGCAAGCGTTCGTCAAGGACCCGGAAATCAAGGTCGGCGATCTGGCCAAGAAAGCCGGTGCCGAAGTGGTGTCCTTCGTTCGTTACGAAGTAGGTGAAGGCATCGAACGTGCCGAAGTCGACTTCGCTGCCGAAGTTGCTGCCCAGGTCGCCGCGACCAAGCAATAAGTCGGTATACACTGTGTCGCCCCGAAGAGGCTGCCCGTTCACGCGTGCGGCCTTTTCGTCAAAATGGGGGCGGTGTTTGGCCGGGTTTCCACAGGCCCGGCGAAAGTTTCTGGCGCTCCGCTGCAACTCGTGAGCGAGGCGCTGTCCAAGCGCAATACGCAGGCCCCCGAGGGGCCGAAAACCTCAACGCCGCAGGAGAGAAACGCAAATGGCTCAGCAGGTGAGTGGTCGTCAACCTCGCTATAAACGGATTCTGCTCAAGTTAAGCGGCGAAGCCCTGATGGGTTCGGAAGACTTCGGCATCGACCCGAAAGTACTCGACCGCATGGCGCTGGAAGTCGGCCAATTGGTAGGCATCGGCGTTCAGGTCGGCCTGGTGATCGGCGGGGGCAACCTGTTCCGCGGGGCGGCACTGTCCGCTGCCGGCATGGATCGGGTCACCGGCGACCACATGGGCATGCTGGCCACCGTGATGAATTCCCTGGCGATGCGCGACGCCCTCGAGCGCTCGAACATCCCCGCGCTGGTCATGTCGGCCATCTCCATGGTCGGTGTCACCGACCACTACGATCGCCGCAAGGCCATGCGTCACCTGAAGTCCGGCGAAGTGGTGATCTTCTCCGCCGGCACCGGCAACCCGTTCTTCACCACCGACTCTGCCGCCTGCCTGCGCGCCATCGAAATCGATGCCGACGTGGTGCTCAAGGCCACCAAGGTCGATGGCGTCTACACTGCCGATCCGTTCAAGGACCCGCATGCGGAGAAGTTCGACCGGCTGACTTATGATGCCGTGCTCGACCGCAAGCTCGCCGTGATGGACCTGACCGCGATCTGCCTGTGCCGCGACCACAACATGCCGCTGCGCGTCTTCAACATGAACAAGCCCGGCGCCCTGCTGAACATCGTCGTAGGCGGCGCCGAAGGTACCCTGATCGAGGAGTCGAACGAATGATCAACGAGATCAAGAAAGACGCGCAGGAGCGCATGCAGAAAACCCTGGAATCGCTGGATCACGCGTTCGCCAAGATCCGTACCGGTCGCGCCCATCCCGACATCCTCGGTGGCGTCCGTGTGCCGGCCTACGGAGATCTGGTGCCGTTGAACCAGGTCGCCAGCGTTTCCGTCGAAGACTCCCGCACCCTCAAGCTGAGCGTGTTCGACAAGAACATGATCGCCGCGGTGGAAAAGGCCATCCTGACTTCCGACCTGGGCCTGAACCCGTCCAATGCCGGCACCGTGATTCGCGTGCCTATGCCCGCGCTGACCGAGGAAACCCGCAAGGGCTACACCAAGCAGGCGCGTGCCGAAGCCGAGAACGCCCGGGTCGCCGTGCGCAACATCCGTCGCGACGCGCTGGCGCAGCTCAAGGACCTGTCGAAGGAAAAGGAAATCAGCGAAGACGACGAACGTCGTGCCGCCGATGAAACGCAGAAGCTCACCGACAAGTTCGTCGCCCTGGTGGACAAGGCGCTGGAAGCGAAAGAAACCGATCTGATGGCCGTGTGAGGCCAGCCGGGGCCGCGCTCATGGAGAAGACCAAGCAAGTCGGGCAGGGCGTCGCGGTACCGCGCCATGTCGCGATCATCATGGACGGCAACAACCGTTGGGCGAAGCGCCGCCTGTTGCCGGGCGTCGCCGGGCACAAGGCCGGTGTCGACGCCGTGCGCGCGGTGATCGAGGTCTGCGCCGACGAAGGCGTGGAGGTGCTGACGCTGTTCGCCTTTTCCAGCGAGAACTGGCAACGCCCCGCCGAAGAGGTGGGCGCGCTGATGGAGCTGTTCCTCGGCGCGCTGCGTCGCGAGGCCAGGCGGCTCAACGACAACGGCATCCGCCTGAAGATCATCGGCGACCGCTCGCGCTTCCATCCGGAACTGCAGGCGTCGATGCGCGAAGTCGAAGCCCTCACCGAGCGGCACACGCGCTTCGTCCTGCAGGTCGCGGCCAACTACGGCGGCCAGTGGGACATCGTCCAGGCCACCCAGCGCCTGGCGCGTGAGGTGCAGGGCGGTCGTCTGCTCCCCGAGGACATCTCCGCGGCCATGTTGCAGGGCTATCTGGCGACCGGCGACATGCCGTTGCCGGACCTGTGCATCCGCACGGGCGGCGAGCACCGCATCAGCAACTTCCTGCTCTGGCAACTGGCCTATGCCGAGCTGTACTTCTCCGACCTGTTCTGGCCCGACTTCAAACACGAGGCCATGCGCAACGCGCTGGCCGATTTCGCCACCCGCCAGCGCCGCTTCGGCAAGACCAGCGAGCAGGTCATGGCGGCCGAGGTACCGGCTCAATGCTGAAACAACGGATCATCACCGCGCTGATTCTGCTGCCCATCGCCCTCTGCGGGTTCTTCCTCCTCGACGCGGGGGCCTTTGCGCTGTTCATCGGCGTGGTGGTCTGCCTCGGTGCCTGGGAGTGGGCGCGTCTGATCGGGCTGGTCGCGCAGCCGCAGCGCGTGGGCTATGCCGCCGTGGTGGCGGTGCTGCTCGCCGCACTCTATCTGCTGCCGGCGTTGGCGGGTGTGCTGCTGGTGCTGGCGATGCTCTGGTGGGCGGCCGCGGTGTTGCTGGTGATCGGCTATCCGAACAGCGCACGCTTCTGGAGCGGGTTGCCGGCGCGCTTGCTCATCGGCCTGCTCATTCTGCTGCCGGCCTGGCAGGGCCTGATGCTGCTCAAGCAGTCGCCGCTGGGCAACTGGCTGATTCTCGCGGTGATGGTGCTGGTCTGGGGCGCCGACATCGGTGCCTATTTTGCGGGCCGGCGTTTCGGTCGGCACAAGCTCGCGCCGCGCGTGAGTCCCGGGAAGAGCTGGGAAGGCTTCTTCGGCGGTCTGCTCGCCAGCCTGCTGATCACTCTCGTCGTCGGCCTGTTCCGTGGCTGGGGCGCGACCACGCTGCTGCCGGCGCTGGCCGGCGCAGCGGTGGTCGTGGCGATCTCCGTGGTGGGTGACCTCACCGAAAGCATGTTCAAGCGCCAGTCCGGCCTCAAGGACAGCAGCAACCTGCTGCCCGGTCATGGCGGCGTGCTCGATCGCATCGACAGCCTGACCGCTGCTCTCCCGACCTTCGCCGTGTTGCTCTGGGTCGCCGGCTGGGCCACGCCGTGAGCCAGGCGCAACGCATTACCGTACTTGGCGCCACCGGTTCCATTGGCCTCAGCACCCTCGACGTCATCGCCCGGCATCCCGAGCGTTATCAGGTCTTCGCGCTGACTGCATTCAGTCGTCTCGACGAGCTGGAAGCGCTTTGCCTGCGCCATCGACCCCGCTTCGCTGTGGTGCCGACGGACGTCGCGGCGCGGCGTCTGCAGGAGCGTCTGCTGGCGGCCGGCCTGGATATTCGCGTGCTCGCCGGCAAGCCGGGGCTTTGCGAAGTGGCCAAGCATCCCGACGTCGACACGCTGATGGCGGCCATCGTCGGCGCGGCCGGCCTGGAGCCGACGCTCGCCGCGGTGGAAGCGGGCAAACGGGTGCTGCTGGCGAACAAGGAAGCGCTGGTCATGTCCGGCGCGCTGTTCATGCAGGCCGTGCGGCGCAGCGGCTCGGTGCTGCTGCCGATCGACAGTGAGCACAACGCGATCTTCCAGTGCCTGCCCGGCAACTATGCCAAGGGGCTGGCGCCGGTCGGCGTGCGGCGCATTCTGCTGACCGCCTCCGGCGGGCCGTTCCGCGAAACGCCGCTGGAGGCGCTGGCGGACGTCAGCCCCGAGCAGGCCTGCAGCCATCCGAACTGGTCGATGGGGCGGAAGATTTCCGTCGATTCGGCGAGCATGATGAACAAGGGGCTGGAGCTGATCGAGGCCTGCTGGCTGTTCGACGCGCTTCCGGCGCAGGTCGAGGTCGTGATCCATCCGCAGAGCGTCATCCACTCGCTGGTCGATTATGTCGACGGTTCGGTGCTCGCCCAATTGGGCAATCCCGATATGCGTACACCCATCGCCCACGCCCTGGCCTGGCCGGAGCGAATCGACTCCGGAGTATCGCCGCTCGATCTCTTCGCCATCGGCCGCCTCGACTTCCAGCGTCCCGACGAAGAACGGTTCCCCTGCCTGCGACTGGCCCGCCAATGCGCCGAAGCCGCCGGCACCGCGCCCGCCATGCTGAACGCCGCGAACGAAGTGGCGGTCGCCGCCTTTCTCGAACGGCGCGTTCGCTTCAACGAAATCGCGGGTATGATCGAGGCCGTGCTGGATGCCGAGCCGGCGGTCGCTGCGGACAGTCTCGATACGGTCCTGGCCGCCGACGAGGCCGCGCGGGCCCTGGCTCAGCAGTGGTTGCAACGCCACGGGCGGTAGCCGATATCCCGAACCTGGCGCAGCGGTCGACCGCAGGCGCCCCGGAGCAAGTCGATGAATGCGCTGTATATGATCCTCGGTACGCTGATCGCCCTTGGCGTGCTGGTGACCTTCCATGAGTTCGGCCATTTCTGGGTCGCCCGGCACTGCGGCGTCAAGGTGCTGCGCTTCTCGGTGGGCTTCGGCACGCCGCTGCTGCGCTGGCACGACCGCCATGGGACCGAGTTCGTGGTCGCCGCGATTCCCCTCGGCGGCTACGTCAAGATGCTCGATGAGCGCGAGGGCGAAGTGCCCGCCGAACTGCTCGACCAGTCCTTCAACCGCAAGCCGGTTCGTCAGCGCATCGCCATCGTCGCCGCCGGCCCGATCGCCAACTTCCTCCTCGCGCTGCTGTTCTTCTGGGTGCTGGCCATGCTCGGCTCGCAGCAGGTGCGCCCGGTCATCGGGCATGTCGAGGAAGGCAGCCTGGCGGCGAAGGCCGGGCTGGCTGCCGGGCAGGAGATCGTCGCCATCGATGGCGATCCGGTCGTGGGCTGGTCGCAGGTCAACCTGCAACTGGTGCGTCGCCTCGGTGAGAGCGGCACTCTGGATATCGTCACCCGTGTCGATGACGGCAGTACCGAGCAAGCGCACCAGCTGGCCCTCGCCAGTTGGCTGAAAGGCGCAGACGAGCCGGACCCGCTGGGGTCGCTGGGGATTCGTCCCTGGCGCCCGGCGTTGCCGCCGCTGCTGGCTCAGTTCGATCCGGAAGGTCCTGCCCAGGCGGCCGGGTTGAAGGCGGGTGATCGCCTGCTTGCGCTGAATGACGAACCCATCGACGACTGGCAACAGGTCGTGGACAAGGTGCGCGCGCATCCGGGCGGGGCGGTCAGCTTCGCCGTCGAACGCGACGGTCAGCGTCTTGACGTGCCGGTTACCCTGGGCGCGCGCGGCGAAGGCGAGGCGCGCAGTGGCTATCTGGGCGCGGGCGTGAAGGGCGGCGAATGGCCGGCGGACATGCTTCGCGAAGTCAGCTACGGCCCGCTCGATGCGGTAGGCCAGGGGCTCCAGCGAACCTGGACGATGAGCGTCCTAACCCTCGACTCCCTAAAGAAAATGCTCGTCGGCGAACTCTCGGTAAAAAACTTGAGCGGGCCGATAACCATTGCTAAAGTGGCCGGCGCTTCGGCCCAGTCGGGTGTTGGGGACTTCCTGAATTTCCTCGCCTACCTGAGCATAAGCCTGGGGGTTCTCAATCTTTTGCCGATCCCTGTCCTCGATGGTGGACACCTGCTTTTCTATCTGATCGAGTGGACGCGCGGGCGTCCCTTGTCCGAGCGGGTCCAGGGCTGGGGAGTGCAGATCGGTATCAGCTTGGTCGTCGGCGTTATGCTGCTCGCCTTGATCAACGACATTGGTCGCCTGTGACGCGTCGCTGAATTTTCGAATCTGCCGCTGATTGCGGCAGATTCATTATTACCAGTTGGAAAACAAGGACTTCATGAAACGCCTGCTCCTAACTGCGGTGCTTGCCGCACTCATGATTGCCGAGGTTCACGCCGAGTCCTTCACCATCTCCGATATCCGCGTCAACGGCCTGCAGCGGGTCTCCGCCGGCAGCGTCTTTGGTGCCTTGCCGCTGAACGTCGGCGATCCGGTCGATGACCGTCGTCTGGTGGAGGCCACGCGGGCCCTGTTCAAAACCGGTTTCTTCCAGGATATCCAGCTCGGCCGTGACGGCGAGGTGCTGGTCATCAACGTGGTCGAGCGCCCCTCGATTTCCGGTATCGAGATCGAAGGCAACAAGGCGATCTCCACGGACGATCTGATGAAGGGGCTGAATCAGTCCGGCCTCTCCGAGGGCGAGATTTTCCAGCGTGCCACGCTCGAAGGTGTGCGCAACGAACTGCAGCGCCAGTACGTTGCCCAGGGCCGCTACTCGGCCGAGATCAAGACCGAGGTGATTCCCCAGCCGCGCAACCGCGTGTCGCTGAAGATCGACATCAACGAAGGCACGGTCGCCGCGATCCAGCACATCAATGTGGTCGGCAACACGGTGTTCTCCGACGAGGACCTGTCCGACCTGTTCGAGCTCAAGACCAGCAACTGGCTGTCGTTCTTCAAGAACGACGACAAGTACGCCCGCGAAAAACTCTCCGGTGACCTCGAGCGCCTGCGTTCCTATTACCTGGACCGCGGCTACATCAACATGGATATCTCCTCCACCCAGGTATCCATCACGCCGGACAAGAAACACGTCTACATCACCGTCAACGTTGACGAAGGCCAGAAGTACAGCATCCGCGAGGTGAAACTCTCCGGTGACCTCAAGGTGCCCGAGGAGGACGTCAAGTCGCTGCTGCTGGTCAAGCCGGGCCAGGTGTTCTCGCGCAAGATCATGACCACCACGTCCGAGCTGATCACCCGCCGGCTGGGTAACGAGGGTTACACCTTCGCCAACGTCAACGGCGTGCCGCAGGCGCATGATGAGGACCACACCGTCTCGATCACCTTCGCCGTCGATCCGGGCAAACGTGCCTACGTCAACCGCATCAACTTCCGTGGCAACACCAAGACCGAAGACGAAGTGCTGCGTCGTGAAATGCGCCAGATGGAAGGCGGCTGGGCTTCGACCTACCTGATCGACCAGTCGAAGACACGTCTCGATCGCCTGGGCTTCTTCAAGGAAGTCAACGTCGAAACCCCGCAGGTGCCGGGTGTCGACGACCAGATCGACGTCAACTATTCCGTGGAAGAGCAGCCGTCCGGCTCGATCACCGCCAGCGTCGGTTTTGCGCAGAACGCCGGCCTGATCCTCGGTGGTTCGATCAGCCAGAACAACTTCCTCGGTACCGGTAACAAGGTCAGCATCGGCCTGACCCGCAGCGAGTACCAGACCCGCTACAACTTCGGCTTCGTCGATCCCTACTGGACCGCCGATGGCGTGAGCCTGGGCTACAACGCCTTCTACCGCACCACCGACTACGACGAGCTCGACGTCGACGTGTCGAGCTACTCGGTCGACAGCCTGGGCGCCGGCGTGAACATCGGATACCCGATCAGCGAGACCTCGCGCCTGACCTACGGCCTGACCGTGCAGCAGGACAGCCTGGATACCGGCCGCTATACCGTCGACGAGATCCTTTCGTTCCTCGAGAACGAGGGTGACAACTTCCTCAACGTCAAAGGTTCCATCGGCTGGTCCGAGTCGACCCTCAACCGGGGCACCCTGGCGACCCGTGGCCACTCGCAGAGTCTGACCTTCGAGACCACCCTGCCGGGCAGCGACCTGTCGTTCTACAAGATCGACTACCGCGCCCAGTGGTTCAAGCCGATTACCACCAACTACACCATGCGCCTGCACACCGAACTGGGCTATGGCGATGGCTACGGCTCCACCTCGGGCCTGCCGTTCTACGAGAACTACTACGCGGGTGGTTTCAACTCCGTACGTGGTTTCGAGGACAGCACCCTGGGCCCGCGCAGTACGCCCAGCGTTGCGCGTAATGCCGACGGCTCCATACGCACTGACGGTACGCCCGGTCCCGATGGCCGCTATACCGACGACGACAGTCCGGAAGCGTATGGTGGTAACGTCCTGATCCAGGGCGGTGCGGAGGTGCTCTTCCCGCTGCCGTTCGTCAAGGACCAGCGTTCGCTGCGTACCGCGTTGTTCTGGGACGTCGGTAACGTGTTCCTGACCAAGTGCCCGACCAAGACGGCGTCC
The DNA here is from genome assembly GCF_002438225.1 of Pseudomonas sp. UBA6310. Classification (NCBI taxonomy): domain Bacteria; kingdom Pseudomonadati; phylum Pseudomonadota; class Gammaproteobacteria; order Pseudomonadales; family Pseudomonadaceae; genus Pseudomonas; species Pseudomonas sp. UBA6310. The sequence continues at coordinate 28,625 of NZ_DJTK01000034.1, forward strand.
ACGCAGTACATGAACACGCAGGGCTGTGGCGATATCGACTTCGGCAATCTGGCCAGCTCCGTTGGTGTGGGCCTGACCTGGATCACCGCCATGGGTCCGCTGAGCTTCAGCCTGGCGATGCCGGTGAAGAAACCGGATGATGCTGACATGCAGGTCTTCCAGTTCTCGCTGGGTCAGACGTTCTAACTTTTACTTGTTAACCGTAAGTGTTACCTGGAGTGCATCGTGCGTAAGTTGACTCAACTGGTTCTGATCTTCGCCGCTTTCATGGCGACCCCGGCCTTCGCCGAAATGAAAATCGCGGTTCTGAACTACCAGATGGCGCTACTCGAATCCGACGCAGCCAAGAAGTACGCCGTGGACGCCGAGAAGAAATTCGGCCCGCAGCTGACCAAGCTGAAGACTCTGGAAACCGACGCCAAGAACATCCAGGACAAACTGGTCAAGGGTGGCGACAAGGTGCAGACCGCCGAGCGCGAGCGCATGGAGCTCGAGTTCAAGCAAAAGGCCCGTGACTTCCAGTTCCAGTCCAAGGAGCTGAACGAAGCCAAGGCCGTTGCCGACCGCGAGATGCTCAAGCAGCTCAAGCCCAAGCTGGACCAGGCCGTCGAAGAAGTGATCAAGAAAGGCGCGTTCGACCTGGTGTTCGAGCGTGGTGCGGTCATCGATGTCAAGCCTCAGTACGACATCACCCGCCAGGTCATCGAGCGCATGAACCAGCTGCGCTGAAATGACGGCCAACCTCTACACGCTCGGCCAGCTGGCTGAGCGTCTGGGAGCCACCTTGCGTGGCTCCGCAGACAAACCGGTCGCAGGGCTGGCCTCCTTACAGGATGCCGGCCCTGATCAGTTGAGCTTCCTGGCCAATCCGCAGTACCGCAAGCACCTGTCGATTACCCGTGCCGCTGCGGTGCTGCTCAAGCCCGCCGACGCCGAAGGTTTCTCCGGCGATGCACTGCTGGTGGCTGATCCGTACCTGGCCTACGCGCAACTCTCGCACCTGTTCGACCGTAAGCCGCAGGCACCTGCCGGCGTGCATCCGACCGCCGTGGTCGCCGCCGATGCCGTGGTGGAAGCCGGGGCCACGGTGGGCGCCTACGTCGTGATCGAGAGCGGCGCGCGTATTGCTGCGGGAACCTGCATCGGCGCGCACTGCTTCATCGGTGCGCGCAGCGTGGTCGGCGCGGGTGGCTGGTTGGCGCCGCGCGTCACGCTCTATCACGACGTGCGCATCGGCGAGCGGGTGGTCATCCAGTCGGGCGCGGTGATCGGTGGCGAGGGCTTCGGCTTCGCAAACCAGAAGGGCGTCTGGCAGAAGATCGCGCAGATTGGCGGCGTGAGCATCGGTGACGACGTGGAGATCGGGGCCAACACCACGATCGACCGCGGCGCCCTGGCAGACACGCTGATCGGCAATGGCGTGAAGCTGGACAACCAGATCATGGTTGCGCACAACGTGCAGATCGGCGATCACACCGCGATGGCCGGTTGCGTCGGAATTTCCGGCAGCACCAAGATCGGCAGCCACTGCATGATCGCCGGTGGCGTCGGCATGGTCGGCCACATCGAGGTTTGCGATAACGTTTTCGTCACCGGAATGACCATGGTCACCCGCTCCATCACCGAGCCGGGCGCATACTCGTCGGGCACGGCGATGCAGCCGGCTGGCGAGTGGAAGAAGAGCGCAGCGCGGATTCGTCAGCTCGACGACATGGCGCGCCGCCTACAGCAACTGGAAAAGCGCCTGGCGTCCGTGACCCCAGGCGGGGAAGCTCCATCAGAAGCCTGATCGATTCGCTTCTGCGCATCCCCCACCTCATACAGGCTCCCCCGGAAATGATGGACATCAACGAGATTCGCGAATACCTGCCGCACCGCTACCCGTTCCTGCTTGTGGACCGGGTTGTCGACCTGGATGTTGAAGGCAAGCGCATTCGCGCCTACAAGAATGTCAGCATCAACGAGCCGTTCTTCAACGGGCACTTCCCGCAGCACCCGATCATGCCCGGCGTACTGATCATCGAGGCGATGGCCCAGGCCGCCGGTATCCTTGGCTTCAAGATGCTCGATGTGAAGCCGGCCGACGGTACGCTCTACTACTTCGTCGGCTCGGACAAGCTGCGTTTCCGTCAGCCCGTGCTGCCGGGTGACCAGTTGATCCTCGAGGCGCGCTTTCTCAGCGTCAAGCGCAGCATCTGGAAGTTCGAGTGCCAGGCCAGCGTCGATGACAAGGCGGTCTGCTCGGCCGAAATCATCTGTGCGGAACGCAAGTTATGAGTTTGATTGACCCTCGCGCGATCATCGACCCGACGGCAAGGCTGGCAGACGACGTTCAAGTCGGCCCCTGGTCCATCGTCGGCGCCGATGTGGAAATTGGCGAGGGAAGCGTGATCGGCCCGCATGTGATCCTCAAAGGGCCGACACGGATTGGCAAGCACAACCGCATCTACCAGTTCTCCTCGATCGGCGAAGACACGCCCGATCTGAAGTACAAGGGCGAGGCGACGCGCCTGGTGATCGGCGATCACAACGTGATCCGCGAGGGCGTCACCATCCACCGCGGCACCGTGCAGGATCGCTCCGAGACGACGATCGGCGACCACAACCTGATCATGGCCTACGCCCACATCGGCCATGACAGCGTGATCGCCAACCACTGCATCCTGGTCAACAACACCGCGCTGGCCGGGCACGTGCACATGGACGACTGGGCGATCCTCTCCGGCTACACCCTGGTCCATCAGTTCTGCCACATCGGCGCGCACAGTTTTTCCGGCATGGGCACGGCGATCGGCAAGGACGTTCCGGCATTCGTCACCGTGTTCGGCAACCCCGCCGAAGCCCGCAGCATGAACTTCGAGGGTATGCGCCGCCGCGGCTTTTCCGCCGAGGCCATCCAGGCGCTGCGCCGCGCCTACAAGGTGGTCTACCGCCAGGGGCTCACCGTGGACCAGGCGCTCGCCGAACTGGCCGAATCCGCCGCGCAGTTTCCCGAAGTCGCGATCTTTCGCGATTCGGTGATGACGTCCACCCGCGGCATCACCCGCTGATCCCATGAGCAGGCCATTGCGCATCGCCCTGATCGCCGGCGAAGCGTCCGGGGACATTCTCGGCGCCGGTTTGATGCAGGCACTCAAGGTTCGGCACCCGCAGGTCGAGTTCATCGGCGTCGGCGGGCCGCGGATGATCGCCGAAGGGCTGAATTCCTATTTCCCCATGGAGCGCCTGGCGGTGATGGGCCTGGTCGAGGTGCTGGGGCGCCTGGCCGAACTGCTGGCGCGTCGTCGACGCCTGGTAGCCACGCTGATCGAGCAGCGCCCGGACGTCGTGATCGGCATCGATGCGCCGGACTTCAACCTCGGCCTGGAGCTCAGGCTGCGTCGTGCCGGGATTGGTACCGTGCACTACGTCAGCCCGTCGGTGTGGGCCTGGCGGCAGAAGCGGGTGTTCAAGATCCGTGATGCCTGCGACCTGATGCTCACGCTGTTCCCCTTCGAGGCGTGTTTCTACACCGAACACCAGGTTCCGGTGCATTTCGTCGGTCATCCGCTGGCCGATGCGATTCCTCTCGAAGTCGACCGCGGCGCGGCACGGCGGGCACTGGGGCTTCCCCTGGAAGCGCCGGTCATCGCGCTGCTGCCCGGTAGCCGCGGCGGTGAAGTCGGGCGGCTTGGCGGGCTGTTCCTCGATACCGCACAGCGCCTGTTGGCCAGCCGTCCCGACCTGCGCTTCGTGCTGCCCTGCGCCAGCCCCGAGCGGCGCGCGCAGCTCGAGCAGATGCTGGTCGGGCGCGATCTGCCGCTGAGCCTGCTCGATGGTCAGTCCCACGAGGCGCTCGGCGCCTGCGACGCGGTGCTGATCGCCTCGGGCACCGCGACCCTCGAGGCGCTGCTGTGCAAGCGGCCGATGGTGGTGGCTTACAAGGTGGCGCCGTTGACCTATCGAATCCTCAGCCGGCTGGTCAAGAGTCCCTACGTGTCTCTGCCCAACCTGCTCGCCGGTCGCCTGCTGGTGCCCGAGCTGCTGCAGGATGCGGCGACACCCGAAGCGCTGGCCTCCGAGCTGCTGCCGTTGCTGGGCGGCTACGAGGTGCAGACCGAAAGCTTCGACGCCATTCACCGCACGCTGCGTCGCGATGCCTCGGCCGAGGCGGCGAGTGCGGTGTTGCAACTGGTGGAGCGCCGCTGATGCAGATGGGCCTGGATTTCAGCCTGGTGGAAGAGCTGGTCGCCGGTGTCGACGAAGTCGGCCGCGGCCCGCTATGTGGCGCGGTGGTGACCGCCGCGGTGATCCTCGATCCGGCGCGGCCTATCCTCGGTCTGAACGACTCGAAGAAACTCAGCGAGGCCCGTCGCGAGCGGCTCTTCGACGAGATCCGCGAGAAGGCGCTGGCCTGGTGCATCGGCCGCGCCGAGGTGGAGGAGATCGATTCCCTGAACATTCTCCACGCCACCATGCTGGCCATGCAGCGCGCGGTCGAAGGCCTCGGCATCAAGCCGAAGCTGGCGCTGATCGACGGCAATCGCTGCCCGAAACTCGGCGTGCCCAGCGCCGCGGTGGTTCAGGGCGACTCCAAGGTGCCGGCGATCGCCGCCGCTTCGATCCTGGCCAAGGTCAGCCGAGACCGTGAAATGGGCGTGCTCGAGCAACAGTACCCCGGATACGGCTTCGCCGCGCACAAGGGCTACGCCACCGCCGAACACCTGGAGGCGTTGCGTCGCCTGGGGCCGACGCCGATCCACCGGCGCTCCTTCGCGCCGGTGCGCGAAGCCTGGCTGGCCATCGAGGCGCAGACCAGCGAGCAGGTTCCCTCGTTCTTCTGAGCGCGTTCCGCGCCGTCCCGCCGGTTCGTCGCCCGCCTCCAGATGCCTCCCCGCACCGGGCAAAACCGTTACAATCCCACCCCTGTTTTTTGCCCCGCTGAAGGTTTCCGCCATGCCCGCTTCGTTTGTCCACCTGCGCCTGCATACCGAGTTTTCCCTGGTGGATGGGCTGGTTCGGGTCAAGCCGCTGGTCAAGGCGGTGGCGGGCAAGGGCATGCCGGCGGTGGCGGTCACCGACCAGAACAACATGTGTTCGCTGGTGAAGTTCTACAAGGCGGCGATGGGGGCGGGCATCAAGCCGATCTGCGGCGCGGACATCTGGATGGCCAGCCGCCACGAGGACGGCCCGCTGACCCGGCTGACGCTGCTGGCGATGAACCCCAAGGGTTACCGCAATCTCACCGAGCTGGTTTCACGCGGCTGGACCGATGGCCAGAGCAACGACATGGTGATCATCCAGCGCGACTGGGTGAAGGAAGCTGCCGAAGGGCTGATCGCGCTGTCCGGCTCCAAGGAAGGCGAGATCGGCCTGGCGCTGCTCGCCGGTGACGAGCGCGAAGCGGATGCGCTGCTCGCCGAATGGCAGGCGGTGTTCCCCGAGCGTTTCTACCTGGAGATCCAGCGCACCAGCCGGGTCAACGACGAGGAGCACCTGCACGCCGCCGTGGCCCTCGCCGAGCGCGGCGGTGCCTCGCTGGTGGCGACCAACGACGTGCGCTTCATCAAGCAGGAGGACTTCGAGGCCCACGAAACCCGCGTGTGCATCGGCGAAGGCCGTGGCCTCGACGATCCGCGCCGGCAGCGCAACTATTCGGACCAGCAGTACCTGAAGAGCCCGGAGGAAATGGCCGAGCTGTTCAGCGACCTGCCCGAGGCGCTGGAAAACACCGTCGAGATCGCCAAGCGCTGCAACATCGAGGTGCAGCTGGGCAAGTACTTCCTGCCCAACTTCCCGGTGCCGGACGGCATGACCATGGACGAGTACTTCCGCAAGGTCTCCTTCGACGGCCTCGACGAGCGCCTGGAAGTGCTGCTGCCCAAGGACACCCCGGATTACGACGCGAAGAAGCAGGTCTACATCGACCGGCTGAATTTCGAGCTGGATATCATCATCCAGATGGGCTTCCCCGGTTACTTCCTGATCGTCATGGACTTCATCCAGTGGGCCAAGCGCAACGGCGTGCCGGTGGGCCCGGGGCGTGGATCGGGTGCCGGTTCGCTGGTCGCCTACGTGCAGAAGATCACCGACCTCGACCCGCTGGCCTACGACCTGCTGTTCGAGCGCTTCCTCAACCCCGAGCGGGTCTCCATGCCCGACTTCGACGTTGACTTCTGCATGGACGGCCGCGACCGGGTGATCGACTACGTCGCCGAGAAATACGGGCGCAACGCGGTGAGCCAGATCATCACCTTCGGCACCATGGCGGCCAAGGCGGTGGTGCGCGACGTGGCGCGGGTGCAGGGCAAGTCCTACGGCCTGGCCGACCGCCTGTCGAAGATGATCCCCTTCGAGGTCGGCATGACCCTGGAGAAGGCCTACGAGATGGAGGAGCCGCTGCGCGACTTCCTCAAGGTCGACGAAGAGGCGGCGGAAATCTGGGAGATGTCGCTCAAGCTCGAGGGCATCTGCCGCGGCACCGGCAAGCACGCCGGTGGCGTGGTCATCGCGCCGACCAAGCTCACCGACTTCTCGCCGATCGCCTGCGACGAGGAGGGCGGCGGCCTGGTGACTCAGTTCGACAAGGACGACGTTGAGCAGGCCGGCCTGGTCAAGTTCGACTTCCTCGGCCTGCGCACCCTGACCATCATCAAGTGGGCGCTGGAGACGATTCACCGCGAGCAGCGGCGCAAGGGCGTGGCCGAGCAGGATCTGGTCAACATCGACTTCATCCCGCTGGACGACAAGGCCACCTACGCGATGCTGCAGAAGGCTGAGACCACGGCCGTGTTCCAGCTCGAATCGCGCGGCATGAAGGAGCTGATCAAGAAGCTCAAGCCGGACTGCCTGGAAGACATGATCGCCCTGGTGGCGCTGTTCCGCCCCGGCCCGCTGCAGTCGGGCATGGTGGACGACTTCATCAACCGCAAGCACGGCCGCGAGCCGCTTTCCTACCCGCACCCGGATTATCAGTACGCGGGCCTGGAACCCGTGCTCAAGCCCACCTACGGCATCATCCTGTACCAGGAACAGGTGATGCAGATCGCCCAGGTGATGGCCGGCTACACGCTCGGCGGTGCCGACATGCTGCGCCGCGCGATGGGCAAGAAGAAGCCCGAGGAAATGGCCAAGCAGCGCGGCGGCTTCATCGAAGGCTGCGCGCGCAACAACATCGACGCCAACCTCGCCGGCAACATCTTCGACCTGGTGGAGAAGTTCGCCGGCTACGGCTTCAACAAATCCCACTCGGCCGCCTACGGGCTGGTCTCCTACCAGACCGCCTGGCTCAAGGCGCATCACCCGTCGCCGTTCATGGCCGCCGTGCTCTCGGCGGACATGCACAACACCGAGAAGGTCGTGACCCTGATCGAAGAGTGCCGCAGCATGAAGCTGCGCATTCTCGCGCCGGACGTGAACAACTCCGAGTTCAAGTTCACCGTGGATGACGACGGCCGCATCGTCTATGGCCTGGGCGCCATCAAGGGCGTCGGCGAAGGTCCGGTGGAAGCGATTTCCGAATGCCGCAGCGAAGGCGGGCCGTTCACCGACCTGTTCGACTTCTGCGCCCGCGTCGACCTCAAGCGCATCAACAAGCGCACCCTCGAAGCGCTGATCCGTGGCGGCGCGCTGGACCGCCTGGGGCCGTACTTCTTCGAGGAGCCCAAGGCCTACCAGGCCAACATCGACCGCAATCGCGCGGTGTTGCTGGCGGCGATGGAAGAGGCGGTGCAGGCCGCCGAGCAGACCGCGCGCAGCCACGACAGCGGGCACATGGATCTGTTCGGCGGGCTGTTCTCCGAGCCGGAGGCGGACGTCTACGGCAACCACCGCAACGCCAGGGAGCTGTCGCTCAAGGAACGTCTGCGCGGCGAGAAGGAGACCCTCGGGCTCTATCTCACCGGCCACCCGATCGACGAGTACGAAGACGAGGTGCGGCGTTTCGCCCGCCAGCGCATCGTCGAGCTGAAGCCGGCGCGCGACACCCAGACCGTCGCCGGGCTGATCGTCGCGTTGCGCGTGATGAAGAACAAGAAGGGCGACAAGATGGGCTTCATCACCCTCGACGACCGCTCCGGCCGCATCGAGGCCTCGCTGTTCGCCGAAGCCTTCAACACTGCCAGCGCGCTGTTGCAGACCGATGCGCTGGTAGTGGTCGAGGGCGAAGTCAGCAACGACGACTTCTCCGGCGGCCTGCGCCTGCGCGCCAAACGCGTGATGAGCCTCGAGGAGGCGCGTACCGGGCTGGCCGACAGCCTGCGGGTCAAGGTCGCCGCCGACGCGCTCAAGGGCGATCGCCTGCGCTGGCTGGCCGACCTGTGCGGACGCCACCGCGGCTCCTGCCCGATCACCATGGACTACACCGGCAGCGAGGCGCGCGCCCTGTTGCAGTTCGGCGAAAGCTGGCGAATCGAGCCGGCGGACAACTTGATCCAGGCATTGCGTGACCAGTTCGGGCGCGACAACGTCTTCCTGCACTACCGTTGACCGCAGGAGTCCAACTCCTGCGCCCAACTCGACCCGGAGCGCCCGATCCCGTAAGGTAGGGCGCCAAAAACGGAACAGCTTCTCGGCCGCCTGGCCGTCGACGCATGACGGATGCCTATGAACCCGAACTTTCTCGATTTCGAACAGCCGATCGCCGACTTGCAAGCCAAGATCGAAGAACTGCGCCTGGTCGGTAACGACAATTCGCTGAACATCGGCGACGAAATTGCCCGCCTGCAGGACAAGAGCGAATCGCTCACCGAAAGCATCTTCGGCAACCTCAGCAGTTGGCAGATCGCCCAACTCGCCCGCCATCCGAAGCGTCCTTACACGCTCGACTACATCGAACACGTGTTCAGCGAGTTCGACGAGCTGCACGGCGACCGCCACTTCTCAGACGATGCCGCCATCGTCGGCGGTGTAGCCCGCCTGAACGACGCTCCGGTGATGGTCATCGGCCACCAGAAGGGCCGCGAAGTGCGCGAGAAGGTCCGCCGCAACTTCGGCATGCCGCGCCCCGAGGGCTACCGCAAGGCTTGCCGCCTGATGGAAATGGCCGAGCGCTTCAAGATGCCGATCCTGACCTTCATCGACACGCCCGGCGCCTACCCCGGGATCGATGCCGAAGAGCGCAACCAGAGCGAGGCAATCGCCTGGAACCTGCGCGTGATGGCGCGGCTGAAGACACCGATCATCGCCACGGTCATCGGCGAGGGCGGTTCCGGCGGCGCGCTGGCCATCGGCGTCTGCGACCAGCTGAACATGCTGCAATATTCGACCTACGCGGTGATCTCGCCGGAAGGCTGCGCCTCGATCCTCTGGAAGACCGCCGAGAAGGCCCCCGACGCCGCCGAGGCCATGGGTATCACCGCCGAGCGCCTGAAAGGCCTGGGCATCGTCGACAAGGTGATCGGCGAGCCGCTGGGCGGCGCGCACCGCAATCCGGCCGCCATGGGCGCCAACCTGCGTGACACGCTGACCGAGCAACTGGCGTTCCTCAAGGACATGGACCAGGACGCGTTGCTCGAGCGCCGTTACGCGCGCCTGATGAGCTACGGCGTCGCCTGACGCCCGTTTCCGGCGAGGCGTCCGCTGAAGCGGGCGCGCCGCCGGGCAGGTCTTTCGCCCGTCCGGGCCGGCTCCCCTTCGAGGCCGCCAGCATGAACCTCGAAACCCGTCTCCTCGCTGTCCTCGCGCCCTGGCGCTCCGCTCCGGCGTGGCAAGTGGCATTCTCCGGCGGGCTCGATTCCAGCGTTCTTCTGCACCTGCTCGCCCGGCTCGCCGAGCGCGAGGCATTGCCGGCGCTTTCCGCCATCCACGTCCACCACGGCCTGCAGACGGCGGCCGACGCCTGGCCCGTGCATTGTCAGGCGTTCTGCTCGGCGCTCGGTGTCGCACTGCGGATCAGCCGGGTGCAGGTCGATTCCCGCGCCAGCCTCGAGCGCGCCGCCCGCGAGGCGCGTTACCGGGTGTTCGCCGAGGGCCTGGGCGAGGGTGAAGTCCTGTTGGTGGCGCAGCATCGCGACGACCAGGCGGAAACCCTGCTGCTGCGCCTGCTGCGTGGCGCCGGCGTGCGCGGCCTGGCGGCGATGCCGGCCAGCCGCGCGCTAGGTCGCGGGCAACTGGTGCGCCCGCTGCTGGAGGTTCCGCGTCGCGAGCTGGAGGCCTACGCCCGGCAGCACGGGCTGAACTGGATAGAAGACCCGAGCAACGCCGACGGCCGCTTCGCGCGCAATCACCTGCGCCATGCGGTCTTTCCGCAATTCGACGGGCATTGGCCGCAGGCGGTGCAGAACCTGGCGCGCAGCGCCGTGCACCTGCGCGAGGCCCAGGGGTTGCTCGACGAGCGGGCCATCGAAGACCTCGAGGCCGCAAAAAGCCCCGCGCCTTTCGCCTGGCTGACGCTGCCCTCGATGGCGCTGGCGCCCCTGCTGGCATTGTCGCCGGCGCGCCAGCGCAACGCGTTGCGTCACTGGCTGGCGCCGCTGACACCGCTGCCGGACAGCGATCACTGGGCCGGCTGGGAAGACCTCTGCGGCGCCGCGCTGGACGCGTCACCGGTCTGGCGCCTGGGCGGCGGCGAGCTGCATCGCGCTGCGGGACGCATCTGGTGGCTGTCCGGGGACTGGTTGCGGGTTCCCCTCGAACCGCCGGCGTGGAACGATCCCTCGACGCCGCTGCAACTGCCCGGGAACGGCTGCCTCGAATGGCGCGCAGAAGCGCCGTGCGGCCCGCTCCGGGTACGTTATCGCCAGGGTGGCGAGCGCCTGGAACTGCCCGGCCGAGGGCATCGCGACCTCAAGCGGCTGCTCAACGAAATGGCGCTGCCGGCGTTCGTGCGCGGGCGTTTGCCGCTGCTCTATCGTGGCGACGAACTGCTCGCGGTGGCGAACCTGCCGGCCCTCGCGCCGCGCGCTTCGCAGGGTGGCGAGCTGATCTGGAGGCTACCGACGAGCGACCAAGGTTTGAGCTGATAGGGGCTTTCCGGTAGACTACGCTCCCGTCTTATACAGCTTCTGTGCGCCTCCCTCGGAGTTCGCAGAAGTTGGCCATTGCCGCCTCGTGCGCAATCGCTCTTCGCTCCCCTTCGGCGGTTTACCGCCTGAACGCAGACTTCTAGGATCTTTCATGACGCGCTACATCTTCGTCACGGGTGGTGTTGTTTCTTCATTGGGGAAAGGCATCGCTTCGGCTTCATTGGCGGCCATCCTGGAGGCGCGGGGCCTGAAGGTCACCATGCTCAAGCTGGACCCCTACATCAACGTCGATCCGGGCACCATGAGCCCGTTCCAGCACGGTGAGGTGTTCGTCACCCACGACGGCGCCGAGACCGACCTCGACCTGGGCCACTACGAGCGGTTCATCCGCACTACGATGACCCAGAACAACAACTTCACCACCGGCCGCGTCTACGAGGACGTGCTGCGTCGCGAGCGTCGCGGCGACTACCTCGGCGCGACCATCCAGGTGATTCCGCACATCACCGACGAGATCAAGCGGCGCATCATCAAGGGCGCCGGCGATGCCGACGTGGCGATGGTCGAGATCGGCGGTACGGTGGGCGACATCGAATCGCAGCCGTTCCTCGAGGCGATCCGCCAGTTGCGCGTCGAGGTCGGCGCCAAGCGCGCGATGCTGATGCACCTGACCCTGGTGCCCTACATCGCCACCGCCGGCGAGACCAAGACCAAGCCGACCCAGCACTCGGTGAAGGAGCTGCGCTCCATCGGCCTGCAGCCGGACGTGCTGATCTGCCGCTCCGACCATCCGGTGGACGTGTCGTCGCGGCGCAAGATCGCTCTGTTCACCAACGTCGAAGAGCGCGCGGTGATCGGCCTGGAAGACGTGGACACCATCTACAAGATTCCCGCGGTGCTGCACGCCCAGGGCCTGGACGACTTCGTCGTCGAGCGTTTCGGCCTGCAGTGCGGCCCGGCCGACCTGTCCGAGTGGGACCGCGTCGTCGACGCCAAGCTGCACCCGGAAAACGAAGTGACCATCGCCATGGTCGGCAAGTACATGGAGCTGCTGGACGCCTACAAGTCGCTGATCGAGGCGCTGAGCCACGCCGGTATCCAGAGCCGCACCAAGGTCAACCTGCGCTACATCGATTCCGAAGACATCGAGAACCAGGGCACCGGCCTGCTCGAAGGCGTCGATGCCATCCTGGTTCCGGGCGGCTTCGGTCTGCGCGGCGTGGAAGGCAAGATCGCCACCGTCAAATACGCCCGCGAGAACAAGATTCCCTACCTCGGCATCTGCCTGGGCATGCAGGTCGCGGTGATCGAGTTCGCCCGTGACGTGCTGGGCTGGAGCGACGCCAACTCCACCGAGTTCGACAAGGCCTCGGGGCATCCGGTGGTCGGCCTGATCACCGAATGGGAAGACGCCGCTGGCGGCGTCGAAGTCCGCAGCGAATCCTCCGACCTCGGCGGCACCATGCGTCTGGGCGCCCAGGAGTGCCAGCTCGAGAGCGGCTCGCTGGTCCACGACTGCTACGGCAAGGACGTGATCGTCGAGCGTCATCGCCATCGCTACGAAGTGAACAACAACCTGCTGCCGCAACTGATCGAGGCCGGCCTGAAGATCACCGGCCGCTCCGGCGACGGCGCGCTGGTGGAGGTGGTCGAGGCGCCGGATCACCCGTGGTTCGTCGCCTGCCAGTTCCACCCCGAGTTCACCTCCACCCCGCGTGACGGCCACCCGCTGTTCAGCGGCTTCGTGAATGCCGCGCTGGCGCAGAAGGCCCGTAAAGCATGAGCCAGAAGATCATCCGCGTCGGCAACATCGAGATCGCCAACGACAAGCCTTTCGTGCTGTTCGGCGGCATCAACGTGCTCGAATCCCGCGACCTGGCGATGAAGACCTGCGAGGAATACGTGCGGGTCACCGAGAAGCTCGGCATTCCCTACGTGTTCAAGGCCAGCTTCGACAAGGCCAACCGCTCCTCCGTCACCTCGTTCCGCGGCCCCGGCCTGGACGAGGGCATGAAGATCTTCGAGGACGTGAAGAAGGCTTTCGGCGTGCCGGTGATCACCGACGTTCACGAGCCGTATCAAGCGCAGCCGGTGGCGGACGTGTGCGACATCATCCAGCTGCCGGCCTTCCTCTCGCGGCAGACCGATCTGGTGGTGGCGATGGCCAAGACCGGCGCGGTGATCAACATCAAGAAGGCCCAGTTCCTCGCCCCGCAGGAAATGAAGCACATCCTCGCCAAGTGCGAAGAGGCTGGTAACGACCAGTTGATCCTCTGCGAGCGCGGTTCCAGCTTCGGCTACAACAACCTGGTCGTCGACATGCTCGGCTTCGGCATCATGAAGTCCTTCGAGTACCCGGTGTTCTTCGACGTCACCCACGCCCTGCAGATGCCGGGCGGGCGGGCCGATTCGGCGGGCGGGCGTCGCGCGCAGGTCACCGACCTGGCCAAGGCCGGTCTCAGCCAGGGCCTCGCCGGATTGTTCCTCGAAGCGCATCCGGACCCGGATCACGCCAAGTGCGACGGTCCCTGCGCACTGCGCCTGGACAAGCTCGAGCCGTTCCTCACCCAGCTCAAGCAGCTGGATGATCTGATCAAGCGCTTCGCCCCCATCGAAACGGCCTGAATTTTCCGTGCGCGCGGCGATCTAAACGCCGCCGCGCAGGTCTTTAGGATTCTCAGCCGCGTTTTCGTCAACTTCTGGAGTTACAAGAATGGCAAAGATCGTCGACATCAAGGGACGTGAAGTCCTCGACTCCCGTGGCAACCCCACCGTGGAAGCCGATGTGATCCTGGACAACGGTATCGTCGGCCGCGCCTGCGCGCCGTCGGGCGCTTCCACCGGATCGCGCGAAGCGCTGGAACTGCGTGACGGCGACAAGAGCCGTTACCTGGGCAAGGGCGTGCTCAAGGCCGTGGACAACATCAACGGGCCGATCCGCAGCCTGCTGCTGGGCAAGGACCCGGTCGAACAGGCCGCGCTGGACCGCGCGATGATCGAACTGGACGGTACCGAGAACAAGGCCAAGCTGGGCGCCAACGCGATCCTCGCCGTCTCCCTGGCCGCCGCCAAGGCCGCCGCCGAGGACCAGGACCTGCCACTCTACGCGCACATCGCCAACCTCAACGGGACCCCGGGCGTCTACTCGATGCCGGTGCCGATGATGAACATCATCAACGGCGGCGAGCACGCCGATAACAACGTCGACATCCAGGAATTCATGGTCCAGCCGGTCGGCGCCAAGACCTTCGCCGACGCGCTGCGCATGGGCGCGGAAATCTTCCATCACCTCAAGGCCGTGCTGAAAGCCCGTGGCCTGAGCACCGCGGTGGGCGACGAGGGCGGCTTCGCGCCGAACCTGGAATCCAACGAAGCGGCGCTGTCGGCCATCGCCGA
>NZ_DJTK01000015.1:0-70595 GCF_002438225.1 Pseudomonas sp. UBA6310
TCGGCGCCGGCCGTGGCAACCTTGGGGTGCCGCTGCTGGTACTGGTGATGCTCGGCATGATGATCCTGCCGGTGCCTGCCTTCCTCCTGGATGTGTTCTTCACCTTCAACATCGCCCTGTCGATCGTCGTTCTGCTGGTCAGCGTGTACGCGTTGCGACCGCTGGATTTCGCGGTTTTCCCGACCATCCTGCTGGTCTCTACGCTGCTGCGTCTGGCGTTGAACGTGGCCTCCAGCCGCGTCGTGCTGCTTCACGGCCAGGAAGGTCACCACGCCGCGGGCAAGGTGATCCAGGCCTTCGGCGACGTGGTCGTCGGCGGCAACTACGTGGTCGGCGTGGTCGTGTTCGCGATCCTGATGATCATCAACTTCGTGGTGGTCACCAAGGGTGCCGGGCGTATTTCCGAGGTGAGCGCGCGCTTCACCCTCGACGCCATGCCGGGCAAACAGATGGCCATCGACGCCGACCTCAACGCCGGCATCATCGACCAGGCGCAAGCCAAGCTGCGCCGCCAGGAAGTGGGTCAGGAAGCCGACTTCTACGGTTCGATGGACGGTGCCAGCAAATTCGTCCGCGGTGACGCCGTCGCCGGCCTGCTGATCCTCTTCATCAACCTCATCGGCGGCATGGGCATCGGCATTCTCCAGCACGACCTGTCGTTCGGCGATGCCGGCCGCATCTACGCACTGCTGACCATCGGTGACGGCCTGGTCGCGCAGATTCCGTCGCTGCTGCTGTCGACCGCCGCCGCGATCATGGTGACCCGCGTGTCCAGTTCCGAGGACATGGGCCAGCAGGTCAACCGGCAGATGTTCACCTCGCCCAAGGCACTGGCCGTATCGGCGCTGATCATGGTCTCCATGGGCTTGGTTCCCGGCATGCCGCACGTACCCTTCATCGGCCTGGGCCTGATCGCCGCGGGTGGCGCCTACATGATCTGGAACAAGGCTAACAAGGCCAAGGAAGCCGAGGTCCAGGAAACCGCCCGCCAGCAGGAGCTGATCCCCGCCCAGCGCGCGCAGGAAACCAAGGAGCTCGGCTGGGACGACGTCACCCCGGTGGACATGGTCGGCCTGGAGGTGGGCTATCGGCTGATCCCGCTGGTCGACCGCAACCAGGGTGGACAGCTGCTGGCGCGGATCAAGGGGGTACGCAAGAAGCTCTCCCAGGAGATGGGCTTCCTCATGCCGTCGGTGCACATCCGCGACAATCTCGACCTGCTGCCCAACGCCTATCGTTTGACGCTGATGGGCGTCAGCGTCGCCGAGGCGGAGATCTATCCCGATCGCGAACTGGCGATCAACCCCGGCCAGGTATTCGGTAGCCTCAACGGCATCGCCGCCAAAGATCCGGCGTTCGGCCTGGAGGCGGTCTGGATCGACCCCAGCCAGCGCGACCAGGCGCAATCGCTTGGCTACACCGTGGTCGACGCCAGCACCGTGGTCGCCACGCACCTCAACCAGGTGCTGAACAAGCACGCCCACGAGCTGCTCGGTCACGAAGAAGTCCAGCAACTGCTGCAACTGCTCGCGAAGAGCTCGCCGAAGCTGGCCGAAGAGCTGGTGCCGGGGATGATTTCGCTGTCCACGCTGCTCAAGGTGCTGCAGGCGCTGCTCAACGAACAGGTTCCGGTACGCGACATCCGCACCATCGCCGAAGCCATCGCGAACGTCGCTGCGAAGAGTCAAGATCCCGCCGCCATGGTTGCAGCGGTACGCGTCGCGCTGGCCCGCTCAATCGTGCAAACCGTTGTGGGACTAGAGCCGGAGATGCCTGTCATCACGCTCGACCCAAGGTTGGAACAGATATTGCTCAATAGTCTTCACAAGGCCGGTCAGGGCTCCGAGGATGGCATCCTCCTCGAACCTGGCATGGCCGAGAAGCTGCAGCGTTCCCTGGTGGAAGCGGCGCAGCGTCAGGAGATGATGGGCAAGCCGGCGATCCTGCTGGTGGCCGGTCCGATCCGGGCGATGCTCTCGCGGTTTGCTCGACTGGCCGTGCCGAACATGCACGTACTGGCCTACCAGGAAATCCCGGACAACAAGCAGGTCACCATCGTCGCCACCGTGGGACAAAACTGAGGTTAACAGGCCATGCAAGTGAAACGCTTCTTCGCCGCCGACATGCGTCAAGCCATGAAGCTGGTTCGTGATGAGCTCGGGGCGGATGCCGCGATCATCGCCAACCGCCGGGTTGCCGGCGGCGTGGAGCTGACTGCCGCGCTCGACTACCAGATGCCGTCCGAGCCGGTTCGCCAGCCGAACGCTGAGCTTGAGGCCGAGCTGCGCAAGACCCAGGCGAAGATCGCGTCGGCCCACGCCGAACTGGCCGTGCGCGCCGCTGGCGAAGTGGTCAAGGACCGCCAGCTGTTCGCCAACGAACCGCTGGTTGCCCCCGAGCTGCCGACCTCCAAGGTCACCGCGCGTCCGCAGGCTCCGGCACAGCCGACCGCCATGGCCACGGCTCCGGCCGGCGATTCGCGTGCGCTGGATGCCATGCGCCACGAACTCAACGGCCTGCGTGAACTGATCGAAGTGCAGCTCGGCTCGTTCGCCTGGACCCAGATGCAGAGTCAGCGTCCGCAGCAGGCCAACCTCTGGCGCCGTCTGCAACGCCTCGGCCTGCCGGCGGAAATCGCCCGCGCGCTGCTGGACAAGGTCGGCCAGGTGCAGGAGCCGCGTCAGGCCTGGCGCATGGTTCTCGCCTACCTGGCCCACGCGATCAAGACCCCGGCCCAGGAGCCGCTGGAAGAGGGCGGCGTGATCGCTCTGGTCGGCCCGGCCGGCATGGGCAAGACCACCACCCTGGCGAAGATGGCGGCGCGCTACGTGCTCAAGTACGGCGCCCAGCACGTCGCGCTGGTGAGCATGGACAGCTACCGCATCGGTGCCCAGGAGCAGCTCAAGACCCTCGGCCGCATCCTCAACGTCTCGGTGACCCAGGTCGACCCGGGCAGCTCGCTGACCCAGGCCGTGGCCCCTTTGGCGAAGAAGCGTGTGATCCTGATCGACACCGCGGGCCTGCCGAACAACGACCCGGCCCTGCGCATGCAGCTCGAAGCGCTCGCCAGCCGTGGCCTGAAATCGAAGAATTACCTGGTCATGGCGGCCACCAGCCAGAGCCAGGTGCTCAAGGCCGCGTATCATAGCTACAAGCGCTGCGGCCTGGTCGGGTGCATGCTGACCAAGCTGGACGAGGCGGCCAGCCTGGGCGAAGTGCTCGGGCTGGCTATCAGCCAGCGTCTGCCGGTAGCCTATCTGGCCGATGGCCCGCGAATCCCGGATGATCTGCACGTTCCGCGCAGCCATCAGCTGGTGAGCCGCGCCGTCGCCCTGCAAGCCCCGGAAGAACCCAGTGAAGATGCAATGGCCGACATGTTCGCCGGCCTCTACAACAACTCGGCGCGTCGCGTCGGCTAATTGACCGTCGAGAGACAGTTGCCTGCCTCAGTCGCAGACAAGGTGTGAGAGAAATGGCTAGTTTGCATCCAGTTCAAGTGATCGCGGTGACCGGTGGGAAGGGCGGCGTTGGCAAGACCAACGTGTCCGTCAACCTGTCGCTGGCCCTGGCCGACCTCGGTCGGCGGGTGATGCTGCTCGACGCCGACCTGGGTCTGGCCAACGTCGACGTGCTCCTCGGCCTGTCGCCGAAGCGCACCCTGGCCGATGTCATCGACGGTCACTGCGACCTGCGTGACGTGCTGCTGCAAGGCCCGGGCGGCGTGCGCATCGTTCCGGCCGCTTCCGGCACCCAGAGCATGGTGCAGCTGACGCCGATGCAGCACGCCGGTCTGATCCAGGCATTCAGCGACATCAGCGACAACATCGACGTGCTGGTCATCGACACCGCGGCCGGGATCGGCGACGGCGTGGTCAGCTTCGTCCGCGCCGCTCAGGAAGTGCTGGTGGTGGTCTGCGACGAACCCACCTCGATCACCGACGCCTACGCGCTGATCAAACTGCTCAACCGCGACTACGGCATGAACCGTTTCCGGGTGCTGGCGAATATGGCGCACAGCCCCCAGGAAGGTCGCAATCTGTTTGCTAAGCTCACCAAGGTCACCGACCGCTTCCTCGACGTCGCCCTGCAGTACGTGGGTGCCGTGCCTTACGACGAGTCGGTGCGCAAAGCCGTACAGAAGCAGCGCGCCGTCTATGAAGCTTTTCCGCGCTCCAAGTGTGCGCTGGCGTTCAAGGCGATCGCGCAGAAAGTCGACACCTGGCCGTTGCCGGCCAACCCGCGCGGTCACCTCGAGTTTTTCGTCGAGCGTCTGGTTAAACCGACTACCGCAGACTCACCCGTATGACAGCCGCCAGTGGACTTCGTATGTACAGCAAATCGCAGGCGAAGGACTCGCAAACTCAGCTCATCGAGCGTTATGCACCGTTGGTCAAGCGGATCGCCTACCACCTGTTGGCCCGACTTCCGGCCAGCGTGCAGGTGGAGGATCTGATGCAGGCCGGAATGATCGGCCTGCTCGAAGCTGCCAAGAAGTACGACTCGGGCAAGGGCGCCAGCTTCGAGACCTACGCCGGAATCCGTATCCGTGGAGCGATGCTCGACGAGGTGCGCAAGGGCGACTGGGCTCCGCGTTCCGTGCATCGCAACAGCCGCATGGTCAGCGACGCCATCCGCGCCGTCGAGGCGAGAACGGGCAGAGACGCTAAAGATCAAGAGGTTGCGGCCGAACTTAAATTGAGTCTTGAAGAGTACTACGGCATCCTGAGCGACACTCAGGGCAGCCGCCTGTTCAGCTTCGACGACCTCCTGCAGGAAGGCGAGCACGGTTCGGGCCTGCACGAGGACGGTAGCTTCACCCATTACGAACCCGCCCGCGATCTGGAGGATGACCGCTTCCAGGGGGCCTTGGCCGACGCCATCGCCAATCTTCCGGAACGCGAGCGGCTGGTTCTTTCGCTGTACTACGACGAAGAACTGAATCTGAAGGAAATCGGCGAGGTGCTGGGGGTCAGCGAGTCGCGCGTCAGCCAGTTGCACAGCCAGTGTGCCGCGCGTTTGCGGGCACGTCTGGGCGAATGGCGCGCGCACTGAGGCAGCCGGTTTCACGCTTGCGAGGCGCGCGCTGCGAGGCGGCGTTTGGGATTGTACGGAGGTCGACTTGGACAAGAACATGAAAATCCTCATCGTGGACGACTTCTCCACGATGAGACGGATCATCAAGAACCTCCTGCGTGACCTGGGGTTCACCAATACCGCGGAGGCCGACGACGGCACCACGGCATTACCGATGCTGCACAGCGGCAGCTTCGACTTCCTGGTCACCGACTGGAACATGCCCAACATGTCCGGGATCGATCTGCTGCGTGCGGTGCGCGCCGATGATCGACTCAAGCACCTCCCCGTGCTCATGGTGACTGCTGAAGCCAAGCGCGATCAGATCATCGAGGCGGCCCAGGCCGGCGTGAACGGGTATGTGGTCAAACCCTTCACGGCCCAGGTACTGAAAGAGAAGATCGAAAAGATCTTCGAGCGGGTCAACGGCTGATGTTCGCCTCGAGGGCGCTATGGATCACGACAACATCTCTATGGGCGATGACTTCGAGTCGACCCTGAAGTCCCACGCCCGTCAGCTGACCGAAAGCCTCGAAAAAGGCAACTTCGCTGATGTGGTGCAAATCATCCATCAACTGAATCAGGTCCGCGATCGCGGTCTGTATCAGGAAGTCGGCAAGCTCACCCGCGAGCTGCACAATGCCATCGTCAACTTCCAGCTCGATCCCCGTGTTCCGCACGCGCAGGAAGTCTCGCAGATCTCCGATGCCACCGAGCGTCTCTCCTACGTGGTGACGATGACCGAGCGTGCGGCCAACCGCACGATGGATCTGGTGGAAGAGTGCGCGCCGGTGGTCAACGGCATGGCCGACGAGGCCCAGAGCCTGAGCGTCGAATGGCAGCGCTTCATGCGCCGCGAAATCGGTGCGGACGCCTTTCGCGACCTGGCCAAGCGTGTCGAGCTGTTCCTCGCGCGCAGCGAGCGGGACGGCGCCAAGCTCTCCGGCCACCTGAACGACATTCTTCTGGCGCAGGATTACCAGGACCTCACCGGTCAGGTGATCAAGCGTGTCACCACCCTGGTCACCGAAGTCGAGAGCAATCTGCTCAAGCTGATGCTCATGGCCAGCCAGGTCGATCGTTTCGCCGGCATCAAGCACGACCACGAAGGGCTGCGTGCCGAGCAAGAAAAACAACAAAAAGAGTCCTCCCGGGGTGAAGGTCCGCAGATTCATGCCGATAAGCGTGATGACGTCGTATCCGGTCAGGACGATGTCGACGATCTGCTATCCAGTCTTGGATTCTAGGACCCGTCGACGTTTTGGTTACGGCCACGACCTAGGCGTTTTCGCAGGGCAAGGAAGGAGGAGAGAAGTTGGTTGCTCCAGATGAACGACGAGTGACGCCGGCCTGCGAAAAACGCGCCCCGTCCCTGCGGCTCAACGCGGTTCGCGACGAAACGTCAACAGATCCTATGGGAAGGTGGAAATGAGCTTCGACGCCGATGAAGAGATTCTCCAGGACTTCCTGGTAGAGGCCGGCGAGATTCTCGAGCAGCTGTCGGAACAGTTGGTGGAGCTGGAAAGCCGCCCTGACGACATGAACCTGCTCAATGCGATCTTTCGCGGTTTTCACACCGTCAAGGGCGGCGCGGGTTTCCTGCAGCTGAACGAGCTGGTGGAGTGCTGCCATATCGCCGAGAACGTCTTCGACATCCTGCGCAAGGGCGAACGCCGCGTGGATGCCGAGCTGATGGATGTGGTGCTGCAGGCGCTCGATGCGGTGAACGCGATGTTCGCCGAAGTGCGCGAGCGAACCGCGCCGACGCCGGCGCCGCGCGAACTCCTCGCCGCGCTTTCTCGTCTGGCCGCCCCGGCTTCTGCCGCAGCGCCGGCCGAGGCGCCTCCTGAGGAGACCGCTGCCGAAGTCGAGCCCGTGGTTCAGGCCGAGGCGCCGGCTGCAGAGCCTTCGGGCGACATCACCGACAGCGAGTTCGAGCAGCTGCTCAGCGCGATCGGCGAACCCGCCCAGGCTCCGGTCGCCAGCGCCAGCGCCAGCGCCAGCGCCAGCGATGAAATCACCGACGACGAGTTCGAAGCCCTGCTCGACCAGCTACACGGCGACAAGCCGGTTTCCGCCGTTGCGCCCGCCGCACCGAGCGCGCCCGTAGCAGCCGCATCCGCTGCCGCCCCGTCGGGCGACGACATCAGCGACGATGAATTCGAAGCCCTGCTGGATCAGTTGCACGGCAAGGGCAAGTTCGTGCCTCCCGTCGATGCCGCACCCGCTGCGCCTGCGCCAGAGGCCGCGCCCGCCGGCGCGAGCGACAACATCAGCGACGACGAATTCGAAGCGCTTCTCGACCAGTTGCACGGCAAGGGCAAGTTCGTTCCGCCCGTGGAGGCCGCCCCCGTAGCGGCTGCGCCGGCGAAGCCCGCGCCGCCGCCCGCGGCGGCCCCTGCCGCCAAACCGGTTGAAAAGCCCGCCGAGAAGCCCGCGCCCAAGCCCGCCGCGGCGCCAGCTCCCGCTCCGGCCGCGGCGCACCCGGACAAGGCCGGTCCGGTCAGTGAGGCGGAAACCACCGTGCGCGTGGACACCGCGCGGCTCGACGAAATCATGAACATGGTCGGCGAACTTGTGCTGGTGCGTAACCGCCTGGTGCGCCTGGGTCTCAACAGCGGCGACGAAGCCATGTCCAAGGCCGTCTCCAACCTGGATGTAGTCACCGCCGACCTGCAGACCTCGGTGATGAAGACGCGCATGCAGCCGATCAAGAAGGTCTTCGGACGCTTCCCCCGGCTGGTTCGCGATCTCGCCCGCAACCTGAAGAAAGAGATCAACCTGGAACTGGTCGGTGAAGAGACCGACCTCGACAAGAACCTGGTCGAGGCGCTGGCCGATCCGCTGGTCCACCTGGTGCGCAACGCCGTCGACCACGGCATCGAGACCCCGGAAGAGCGCGAGGCTGCCGGCAAGCCGCGCACCGGCCGAGTGGTGTTGTCGGCTGAACAGGAAGGCGACCACATCCTGCTGATGATCACCGACGACGGCAAAGGCATGGACGCCAACGTCCTGCGCGCCAAGGCCGTCGAGAAAGGCCTGCTGGACAAGGACGTTTCCGAGCGGCTCACCGAGCTCGAGTGCTACAACCTGATCTTCGCCCCCGGTTTCTCGACCAAGACCGAGATTTCCGACGTTTCCGGTCGCGGTGTCGGCATGGACGTGGTGAAGACCAAGATTTCCCAGCTCAACGGCACGGTCAACGTCTTCTCCACCAAGGGCCAGGGTTCGAAGATCGTCATCAAGGTGCCGTTGACGCTGGCGATCATGCCGACGCTGATGGTCATGCTGGCGAACCAGGCCTTCGCCTTCCCGCTGGTCAACGTCAACGAAATCTTCCATCTCGACCTGTCGCGCACCAACGTGGTCGACGGTCAGGAAGTGGTGATCGTCCGCGACAAGGCGCTGCCGCTGTTCTACCTCAAGCGCTGGCTGGTGCCGCGCGCCGCCCAGGACGAGCAGGTCGAGGGGCACGTGGTAATCCTGTCGGTGGGTACTCAGCGGATCGGCTTCGTCGTCGATCAGTTGGTCGGCCAGGAAGAAGTAGTGATCAAGCCACTGGGCAAGATGCTTCAGGGAACGCCCGGCATGGCCGGTGCGACCATCACGGGTGACGGACGTATCGCCTTGATCCTCGACGTGCCGAGCATGCTCAAGCGTTACGCGCGGCGCATCTGATTTCGGGGCGGGTCACGGCCCGTTCCATGAGGAGTTGTTATGGCTGTAAAAGTCCTGGTGGTGGACGATTCCGGTTTCTTCCGCAGGAGGGTGACGGAAATCCTCTCGGCGGACCCGAACATTCAGGTGGTCGGCACTGCGACGAACGGCCGTGAGGCGATCGACCAGGCGCTGGCGCTGAAGCCGGACGTGATCACCATGGATTACGAGATGCCGATGATGGATGGCATCACGGCGGTGCGGACGATCATGCAGCGCTGCCCGACGCCCGTTCTGATGTTCTCCTCGCTGACCCACGAAGGCGCACGGGTTACGCTGGATGCGCTTGACGCCGGTGCCGTGGATTACCTGCCGAAGAACTTCGAGGACATCTCGCGCAACCCCGAGAAGATCCGCCAGATGCTCTGCGAGAAGATCCACACCATCTCGCGCAGCAACCGTCGGCTGGGCAGTTTCGCCCAGGCGCCGGTGCATTCCCACGCACCCGGCTCCACGACGTCCGCGCATCCTCATCCCGCACCGGCGCCTGCTCGTCCGTCCGCTGCGCCAGCGCACTCTGCGCCCGCCGCGCCGAGCGCGAGCAGCCCGACGCCCAAGCGGCGCTCCTACAAGCTGGTGGCCATCGGTACCTCCACCGGCGGGCCGGTCGCGCTGCAGCGGGTCCTGACCCAGCTTCCCGCCAACTTCCCCGCGCCGATCGTGCTCATTCAGCACATGCCGGCGGCCTTCACCAAGGCCTTCGCCGAGCGTCTCGACAAGCTCTGCCGGATATCCGTCAAGGAAGCGGCGGATGGCGACCTGCTGCGCCCCGGCCTGGCGCTGCTGGCACCGGGCGGCAAGCAGATGATGGTCGACGGCCGTGGCGCGGTGAAAATCCTGCCGGGCGACGAGCGCCTCAACTACAAGCCGTGCGTCGACATCACCTTCGGTTCGGCCGCGCGCTCGTACAACGACAAGGTGCTGGCCGTGGTCCTGACCGGCATGGGCGCCGACGGTCGCGAAGGCGCGCGAATGCTCAAGCAGGCCGGCAGCCAGGTGTGGGCGCAGGACGAAGCCAGCTGCGTGATCTACGGCATGCCGATGGCGATCGTCAAAGCCAACCTGGCCGACGCCGTCTATGGCCTCGACGACATCGGCAGGCATCTGGCCGAGGCCGTCATCTGATGGATGCACTGAGTCTCATCGGGATCGTCCTGGCGCTGGTGGCCATCGTCGGTGGCAACTACATCGAGGGCGGGCACATCGGTGCGCTGCTCAACGGCCCGGCCGCGCTGATCGTCGTGGGCGGCACGCTGGGCGCTTCCTTCCTGCAGACCCCGATGAGCGTGCTCAAGCGGGCGCTGGTGGTGTCGCGCTGGATCATTTTCCCGCCCAGCATCGACCTGTTCGGCGGCGTCGATCGCGTGGTCGGCTGGAGCATGACGGCGCGCAAGGAGGGGCTGCTGGGACTCGAGCCGATCGCCGATGCCGAGCCCGATCCCTACGCGCGCAAAGGCTTGCAGCTATTGGTTGACGGCGCCGAGCCGGAGGCGATCCGCGGTATTCTCGAGGTCGACATGCTGACCCAGGAAGACCGCGACATCCAGGCGGCGAAAGTCTTCGAGAGCGCCGGTGGCTATGCGCCCACCATCGGCATCATCGGCGCGGTGATGGGCCTGATCCACGTCATGGGCAATCTGGCGGACCCCGCGCAACTCGGCAGCGGAATCGCCGTGGCGTTCGTCGCCACCATCTATGGGGTGAGCTTCGCCAACCTGCTGCTGCTGCCGATAAGCAACAAGCTGCGCTCGGTTGCGATGCGCCAGTCGCGCTACCGCGAGCTGATCCTCGAGGGCATCCTTTCCATCGCCGAAGGCGAAAACCCGCGCTCCATCGAACTGAAGCTGCAAGGCTTCATGGATTGACCCATGGCCCGCCGCCGTCGCCCCGAAGAACACGCGAATCATGAGCGTTGGCTGGTTTCCTATGCCGACTTCATCACGCTGCTGTTCGCTTTTTTCGTGGTGATGTACTCGATCTCCTCGATCAACGAGGGCAAGTACAAGGTGCTCTCGGACAGCATGGTCGGCGCGTTCAATCAGCCGGACCGCTCCATCAAGGCGATTCCCATCGGCGACGAACGCCCGCGCACCACCGAGCCCGATCGCTCGCTGACCGACGATATCGAAGGCAGCGACTCATCGTCGGAGCGCGGGCCTGCCGATCCCCTGGAAACCATCGCCAACGACGTTCGCGACGCCTTTGGCGACCTGATGAAGACCGAGCAGCTGACCGTGCGGGGCAACGAGTTGTGGGTCGAGATCACCCTCAATTCGAGCCTGCTGTTTCCGAGCGGCGATGCAATCCCCAACGACGCCGCCTTCTCCATCATCGAGAAGGTGGCGAAGATCCTGGCGCCCTACGAAAACCCTGTGCATGTCGAAGGTTTCACCGACAACCTGCCGATTCGCACCGCGCAGTTCCCCACCAACTGGGAGCTGTCGGCGGCGCGTGCCGCCAGCATCGTGAGGATGATGGCGATGGAGGGCGTTGCGCCCGGGCGGATGGCGGCGGTGGGGTACGGCGAGTTCCAGCCGGTCGCGGACAACGCCACCGCGGATGGCCGTGCGCGCAATCGCCGGGTGGTGCTGGTGGTGTCGCGCAACCTGGATGTGCGCCGTAGCGTCAGTGGTTCCGGCAGTGGCAAGGCGCAACCGGATGCGGCCCTCAAGCGGGCTGGCACGCAACCTGCTAATACTCAGGACGCGCGGGCTTCCATCGGTGAAGCCGTCAATCCTTCGTCGCCGCCACCGGGCGGCGCCAATCTCGGCGCGGTGCAAGCCGCGCCGGGAGGAAATCAGCCATGAGAGTTTGGGCAGTAGCCAATCAGAAAGGAGGGGTCGGCAAGACCACCTCATCCATCGCCCTGGCGGGCCTGCTGGCCGACGCCGGCAAGCGCGTGGTCGTCGTCGACCTCGATCCGCACGGCTCCATGACCAGCTACTTCGGGCATGATCCGGACACGCTGGATCGCAGCAATTTCGACCTGTTCTTGCATCAGGGCACGGTCCCGCAGGGACTGCCGCGCGAACTGCTGCTGGAGACCAGCCACGAGCGCATTTCCCTGCTGCCCTCGAGCACCGCACTGGCGACACTGGAGCGGCAATCGCCGAGCAAGGGCGGTTTGGGTCTGGTGATCGCCAAATCATTGGCGCAGCTTTTTCAGGATTTCGACCACGCGATCATCGACAGCCCGCCGTTGCTCGGTGTGTTGATGGTCAATGCCCTGGCCGCGAGCCAGCAGTTGATCATTCCGGTGCAGACCGAATTCCTCGCCGTCAAAGGCCTGGAGCGGATGGTGAATACGCTGGCGATGATCAACCGTTCGCGCAAGCAGGCGTTGCCTTACACCATCGTGCCGACGTTGTTCGACCGCAGGACGCAGGCGTCCATGTCGACGCTGCGCACGCTGCGCCATGCCTATCCCGAGCAGTTGTGGCATGCCTACATTCCGGTCGATACGCGCCTGCGCGATGCCAGTCGCGCGGGGCTTACGCCGTCGCAGTTCGACCCCAAGAGTCGTGGCGTCATCGCTTATCGCGCCTTGCTCAAGCATCTGCTCGAGCATCAGGCGGCGGCGCAGGTCGCCTGACATGCCTGGGTTTCTTCATCGTCACGGCTCAAGTAGGCGGGCAGGGCGGCCGATAGGCTTTACTGACTATTCCTATTCCTCCGGATTCTTTTCATGAGTCGTTCGGCTGCCACTTCAACACGCTCCCAACTGGCTCTCCAGTCCTACCTGGATGGTCTGTTGCAGGAAGCCACGCTCGAGTTGGAGCCCGAGACGGCGCCGGAAAGCAGCGTCGCCATCGACGAGTTCCAGGCCGCCGTGCTCGAGGAGCAGGTCCGCGATGCGCGCCAGCCGGCGCCCGCCGTGGCTCCGGCCCGTGCACCTTCGCCGATTGCACGCCTGGACTTCGCCGAGCCCCGGCCGTTGGTACTGCCGACCGTCGAGCTGCTCCCGCCGGCGGCGGTCGTCGAGGCGCCGCCGGTAATCGAGGCGCCGGTGATCGAACCGGTGATCGTGGTCGAGCCGGTGGTCGATCTGCAGCTTGAGCAGCGTGCCGAGCGTGTACCGGCGCCGCTGAATTTCGACGAGCGTCCCGATTGGGCCGAGGAGCCCTTCGAGTGCCTGCTGTTCGACGTTGCCGGGCTGACCCTGGCAGTGCCGCTGGTGTGCCTGGGCTCGATCTACCCGCTCGTGGACCAGGAGTTGACGCCGCTGTTCGGGCAACCGGAATGGTTCCTCGGCATCCTGCCTTCGCAGGCCGGCAACCTGAAGGTGCTGGACACCGCGCGTTGGGTGATGCCCGACCGTTATCGCGACGATTTTCGCCGGGGCCTGCAGTATGTGATTTCGGTGCAGGGGTACGAGTGGGGCCTGGCGGTGCATCAGGTGAGTCGCTCGATACGCCTGGACCCGAGCGAGATAAAATGGCGCAGCCAGCGCGTCCAGCGTCCCTGGCTAGCCGGCACGGTGATCGAGCACATGTGCGCCTTGCTGGACGTATCGGCCCTTGCCGAACTCATCGCCAGCGGTGCGGTGAAGCGCATGAACAACGGGCAGTTGCATTGAATCCACGGCTCGCGCAGATTGGCGCGAGCGACAACGACAACGGCGGGAAGCAACCCGCGCATACCGCGCCTGCGGTGATTGAAGAGGCTGGGATATGAAGAAGACATCTGCGCAAGGCTCCGAAGATCCCATTCTGCAGTGGGTGACCTTCCGCCTGGATAACGAGACCTACGGCATCAACGTGATGCAGGTGCAGGAAGTGCTGCGCTATACCGAGATCGCTCCGGTCCCGGGCGCGCCCAGCTACGTGCTCGGGATCATCAACCTGCGTGGCAACGTGGTCACCGTGATCGACACGCGCCAGCGTTTCGGCCTGGATTCGGCTTCCATCACCGACAACAGCCGCATCGTCATCATCGAAGCGGACAAGCAGGTCGTGGGCATCCTCGTCGACAGCGTCGCCGAAGTGGTCTACCTGCGTCAGTCGGAAATCGAGACCGCGCCCAACGTCGGTAACGACGAGTCGGCCAAGTTCATCCAGGGCGTCTGCAACAAGAACGGCGAACTGCTGATCCTGGTCGAGCTGGACAAGATGATGTCCGAGGAAGAGTGGTCGGAACTCGAGAGCATCTGATGCTGGAAGCCGCGCTGGTCTTTCTCGCCCTGGTCTGCGTCGGGCTGGGCTATGTCTGCTGGTGGCTGGCCCAGGGCCAGCGCCAACAGGCGCGGCAGCAGGCCGAGCGCGATAATGCGCGCGACCAGCGCATCAAGGAGCTGAGCAAGCGTCTGGATGCCTACCTCACCGGCAGCATCCGCATGGGCGAGGAGCTGCACGAGCTGCGCCGCACCGTCGCCCCGTTGCCCGACAAACTCACCCAGATTGAACAACGCGACCCCTCCAGCCTTTCCTTCACCCAGGCGGCGCGGCTGGTCGGGCTGGGCGCAAGCGTCGATGACCTGACCCAGTCCTGCGGGCTGTCGAAAGCCGAAGCGGAACTGGTCGCCAAGCTCCATCAGTCGCAACGCAAGGGCTGAGCCACACCGTTCGTCTCCCTCCCCGGAACCCATCCGCCCGCTTTCCCTCCTACCTTTACGCGGCTCATGCTCACGGCGTTCATTTGCGCGCGTTTCTTTCGCTGAGGGTTCTTCCCCGAGGACCTCGGAGGCCGCCATGTTGCGCATATTCCTGCTGATGCTGCTGACGACCGGTTACGTGCAGGCGCAAGAGGCGCCTGAGCGTATCGCCGGCGCTATGACCGTGAACGTGGAACAGGCCAAGCGTCTTTTCGACCTGGGCGCGGTGTTCATCGACGTGCGTCCGGTCAGCGAGTGGAGCTGGGGGCATGTGCATGGCGCCGTGCACCTCGACCTCTCCGAGCGTTTCGCCGGTCTTGCACGCCCCGAATGGCCGCGCGAGGTCCCGCTGGTGATCTACTGCGACAGCGATGTCTGCCCGCGCGGCGCAGTGGCCTCGGCGCTGGCGGTCAAGTGGGGATACAAGCAGGTGTTCTACTTCCGCGAAGGCTACTTCGCCTGGATGCTGCAGGACTATCCGCAGGGCAAGGGCCTGGCGGGCGAGGTCGTAGCGTTCAGTCCCTGAGGGGGCCTTCCAGGCGCAGCGGCGGATCGCTGAACTCGCGCTCCCGGCGTTCGCCAAAGCCTTGCGGCGCCTTGCCCTTAAGGTACCAGGCGAACGCGATGATCTCGGCGATGGTGCGGTACAGCGCCTCGGGGATCGCATCGCCCAGTTCCAGCCGCGCCAGTATCCGCACCAGATCGGCGTTCTCGTAGATCGGCACCTCGCACTCGCGGGCGATGGCGAGGATCGCTTCGGCGAGTTCGTCATCGCCCTTGGCGCTCAGCGTGGGGGCGCTCTGACCGTCATATTTCAGCGCGATCGCCTGGCGTCCGCTCATCTCGATGTCCTCATGCGGTGTCGTCCACCCAGCGTTGTTCGAGCGTGGTCCGTGGTCCCCGGGGCGGCTGGCCCTGGCGGCTGGCCAGCTCGCTGACCTGCAGGCCCGCCTCGACGAGACGCTCGCGCAAATGCCCCAGTTCGTGGTCGATCAATTCCGCCGTGCGCGTCTGTTCCGCCCACAGCTGGCTGGAGAGCGCGCCGCGAATCAGCTGCGCCTGTACCTGCAGAGGGCCTAGCGGAGCCAGGTCGAAGGCCAGTTCGACTTTCCAGACCTTCTCCCCGTCCTCCTGGCGGCCTTTCGGCGGCGGCAGTTCTTCTTTCTGCAGCTTGATCTGCAGCGGCACCAGGTCCTGCTGGTTGCGCATCGGCAACTCGAGCTGCCAGGTCGTCAGGTGCGTGCCGTCCGGCAGCACCTGGGATTGCGCGAGGCTCGACAACTGGTGCGTCTGCAAACGTGACACGGCGGCGGCGGCTAGCTTGAGCAGGCTTTCCAGGTCGTCCTCGTCGTCCAGCGATTGCAGCAGGCCGGAGGGCAGCGGGAAGCCCATCGCCTGCTGGCGCGCGCCGGCCTGCCCCAATGCACCCAGCGCATTGCGGACGAAGGCGGGCAGTGCCTGCGCCATCATCGCGCCGCTGTTGGGTCCCAATTGCGGGCTGTCCGGGGTCAGCCCCGGCGCCAGTTGCGCGATCAGGCGCAGCAGGTTGGCTTTCAGGTCGAGGGGCAGGGCGCTGCCCTGGCCCTGCAGCAGTTTCGCTTCGAGGAACAGACCGCTGGCGTCGAGCGCCTTGGCCAGCGCTTTCGGATCGGTCAGCTCCTGGATGTCCGGCATGCTCGCCAGCAGCTTGTCGACGCTGGCATTCAGCGCTTCCGGCAGATCCGGCTGGCTGCTAAGGTTGAACAGTGCCCGCGCCAGGTTGTCCAGCGAACCCTGGCGGCCGGCCTGGGTGGTCAGTTGCTGGCCCAGTTCGAGCTGGTCGAGGCGGCCGCTCAGCGGCAGGAAGTTCAGCTCCTGGCTGCCTTTGACTTCGGCGGTGAGCAGGCTGCCCAGACCCAGGTGCAGATTGGTTTCGATAACCAGCTTGCTTCCGGCCTGCGCGGTGTTGAGCAGGGTGACGATGACCTTGAACGCCTGGGGTTCGCCAGCCTTCTGCGGCAGTGGCTGGCTCGCGGTAACCTTGCCCTGCAACAACGTGCCCGGTGGCAGCTCGTCGAGGTCGAGCATGATCATCGGCTGCCCGGCGCCGCCTTTGGCAGCATTCTGCAAGGCGGAGATCAGGCTCGTGTCGGAAAGGGCGGTGACGCCGAAGGTGCTTCCCAGTTCCAGCGGACGGCTGGTGGCGGTGGCGAGGATGGTTTGCCGGCCGCTATCCAGGGTCAGACGCAGCAGCGCCTGGAAGCTCTCGCTGGTCTGCTTGACCGCGAGCACTTCGGCGTCGGCGCTTTCGCCCGGCAGCAGCAGGCCTTCGAGGGGTTGCAGCAACTTGAGGGCCACTTCGCCGGCTGTGGCGTTTGGATGCACGGCGGGCGCAACAGTCGATACGGCAGCCGGTCCGCTGATCTCGGTCATGAACGGGTTACAACCTGTCGAAAAAGCCAGCTTTGGAGGTCAGGCCTCGCATGTATAATGCCGCCCCGTCCAGACCAGCGTGTGCGGCGTCCCGCCGGTAGCACGTCGAGTTCGGAACATCCCTGGCCAGAACGACAGCGATCCGTCGCGACGGGTCTGCAGTATAGCGGCAAGGATCTCGCCTTCTTGAACGTCCATGGTAGCGATGTGGTGACCAGCCCTTTCCTTGAAGCCGTATCCCTGGCCTGCGAGCGCGACTGGCGGATGCTCTTCGAGCGCCTCGACCTGCAACTGCATGCCGGCCAGATGCTGCAGATCTCCGGGCCCAATGGCAGCGGCAAGACCAGCCTGCTGCGCCTGCTCTGCGGTCTGATGCAGCCCACCTCCGGTGAAGTCCGCCTGGCAGGCCAGCCACTCGATGCGCAACGCGGCGAGCTGGCGCGCAACCTGCTCTGGATCGGTCACGCCGCCGGCATCAAGGGCCTGCTCAGCGCCGAGGAAAACCTCGCCTGGCTGAGCGCGCTGCACCATCCCGCTTCCCGCGCGTCGATCTGGGCCGCCCTTGCCGAAGTGGGACTCAAGGGTTTCGAGGATGTTCCCTGCCACACGCTTTCTGCCGGCCAGCAGCGCCGCGTCGCGCTGGCCCGGCTGTATCTCGCGCCGCCGCCACTGTGGATTCTCGACGAACCCTTCACCGCGCTGGACAAGCACGGCGTCGCTCAACTGGAGGCGCATCTGGCGCGGCACTGCGAGCAGGGCGGCCTCGTCGTGCTGACCACGCACCACACTCTGGGGCTGCGGCCAAGCGGTTATCGCGACCTTGACCTGGGGCAGCGCGTCGCATGAGCAACGTCTTTACCCTGCTCGTGGTCCGGGAAGCCCGCCTTTTGTGTCGGCGCCCGGCGGAATTGGCCAACCCCCTGGTGTTCTTCGCCATCGTCATCGCACTCTTTCCCCTCGCTGTCGGTCCGGAAACGCAGCTCCTGCAGACACTGTCGCCCGGCCTGGTCTGGGTCGCCGCGCTGCTCGCCGTGCTGCTCTCCCTGGATGGCCTGTTCCGAAGCGACTTCGAGGACGGTTCGCTGGAGCAATGGGTGGTCTCGCCGCATTCGCTGTCGCTCCTGGTGTTGGCCAAAGTCCTCGCGCATTGGGCGTTTTCCGGTCTGGCGCTGGTACTGTTGGCGCCGCTGCTGGCGCTGATGCTCGGCTTGCCCGGCCGCTGCCTGCCGGTGCTGCTGGTCTCGCTGCTGCTGGGCACGCCGGTGCTGAGCCTGCTCGGCGCGGTGGGCGCGGCGCTGACCGTCGGCCTCAAGCGCGGTGGCCTGCTGCTGGCGTTGCTGATTCTGCCGCTGTACATCCCGGTGCTGATTCTTGGCAGCGGCGTGCTGCAGGCGGCCCTGCAAGGATTGCCGACCACCGGCTACCTGCTATGGATGGCCAGCCTGACCGCTCTGGCGGTTACCCTGACACCCTTTGCGATAGCCGCGGGCCTGACCATCAGCGTCGGCGAATAAGAAAAGAACAACCCGATTGGCGGGGCGCGAGTCGACGCTCGATTGCCACCCCGAAGACCGATGAGTGCTGCGATGAACTGGACTTGGTTTCACAAACTGGGCTCGCCCAAGTGGTTCTACGAGATCAGCGGCCGCTGGCTGCCCTGGCTGGCCTGCGCCGCGGCGTTGCTGTTGGTCGTGGGCACCGTGTGGGCGCTGGCGTTCGCGCCGCAGGATTACCAGCAGGGCAACAGTTTCCGCATCATCTATATCCATGTACCGGCGGCGCTGCTGGCGCAGTCCTGCTACATCATGCTGGCCGTGGCCGGCGCGGTCGGACTGATCTGGAAGATGAAACTGGCCGACGTCGCGGTGCAGCAGGCCGCGCCGATCGGCGCATGGATGACCTTCATCGCGCTGTTCACCGGTGCCGTCTGGGGCAAGCCGACCTGGGGCGCCTGGTGGGTCTGGGACGCGCGGCTGACCTCGATGCTGATCCTGCTGTTCCTCTATTTCGGCATCATCGCCCTCGGCCAGGCGATCAGTAACCGCGACAGCGCGGCCAAGGCGTGCGCGGTGCTGGCGATCGTCGGCGTGGTCAACATCCCGATCATCAAGTACTCGGTGGAGTGGTGGAACACCCTGCACCAGCCCGCCACCTTCAAGCTCACCGAGAAACCGGCGATGCCGGCAGAAATGTGGGTGCCACTGCTGATCATGGTGATCGGCTTCTACTGTTTCTTCGCCTGTGTGCTGCTGATGCGCATGCGTCTGGAAGTGTTGCGCCGCGAAGCCCGCAGCAGCTGGGCCAAGGCGGAGGTTCGGGCTCGGGTGGAGGGCGCGCGATGAGTTTTTCCTCGTTCGGAGAGTTTCTCGCCATGGGCCATCACGGCCTTTACGTCTGGTCGGCCTACGGCGTGTGCCTCGGCGTGCTGCTGCTCAACCTCGGCCTGCCGATCCTGGCGCGCCGGCGTTACCTGCAAGATGAGGCGCGCCGTATGCGCCGGGAGGAATCCAAGTGAAACCGTTGCGCAAGAAGCGTCTTTACATCGTCCTCGCCATCCTGGCCGGGGTCGGTATCGCCGTGGCGCTGGCGCTCTCCGCCTTGCAGGAGAACATCAACCTGTTCTACACGCCGACGCAGATCGCCAACGGCGAGGCGCCGAAGGATACCCGCATCCGTGCCGGCGGCATGGTCGAGAAGGGCTCGCTGCAGCGTTCCGGCGACTCGCTTGACGTGCAGTTCGTCGTCACCGACTTCGCCCGCAACGTGACCATCCGCTACCGCGGCATCCTCCCGGACCTGTTCCGCGAAGGGCAGGGCATCGTCGCCCTCGGCAAGCTGGACGCCGATGGCGTGCTGGTCGCCGATGAGGTGCTGGCCAAGCACGACGAGAAGTACATGCCGCCGGAAGTCACCAAGGCGCTGAAGGAAAGCGGGCAGATGTCGTCCGCAGAGGGAGCCAAGTGATGAGCGCTGCGTT
This sequence comes from Pseudomonas sp. UBA6310, assembly GCF_002438225.1. Taxonomy (NCBI): domain Bacteria; kingdom Pseudomonadati; phylum Pseudomonadota; class Gammaproteobacteria; order Pseudomonadales; family Pseudomonadaceae; genus Pseudomonas; species Pseudomonas sp. UBA6310. Next base: position 19,770 of record NZ_DJTK01000015.1, read on the forward strand.
GATCGTTCCCGAACTGGGCCACCTGGCGCTGATCCTGGCGCTGTGCATGGCGATCGTACAGTCGAGCCTGCCGCTGATCGGCGCCTGGCGCGGCGATCGTCAGTGGATGCGCCTGGCGCAGCCGGCCGCCTGGGGCCAGTTCGCCTTCCTGGCGTTCTCCTTCGGCTGCCTGACCTGGGCGTTCATGAACGACGACTTCTCCGTCGCCTATGTCGCCAGCAACTCCAACAGCGCGCTGCCCTGGTATTACAAGTTCAGCGCCGTGTGGGGCGCCCACGAGGGCTCCCTACTGCTCTGGGCGCTGATCCTCGGCGGCTGGACCTTCGCCGTTTCGGTCTTCTCCCGGCAGCTGCCGGAGGACATGCTGGCCCGTGTGCTGGGCGTCATGGGGATCATCAGCATCGGCTTCCTGCTGTTCCTGATCGTGACCTCCAACCCGTTCGACCGTCTGCTGCCGCAATCCCCGGCGGACGGCCGCGACCTCAACCCGCTGTTGCAGGACATCGGCCTGATCGTGCATCCGCCGATGCTCTACATGGGCTACGTCGGCTTCTCGGTGGCCTTCGCCTTCGCCATCGCGGCGTTGCTCGGCGGGCGCCTCGACGCCGCCTGGGCCCGCTGGTCGCGGCCGTGGACGATCGTCGCCTGGGCCTTCCTCGGCATCGGCATCGTGCTCGGCTCCTGGTGGGCCTACTACGAACTCGGCTGGGGCGGCTGGTGGTTCTGGGACCCGGTGGAGAACGCCTCCTTCATGCCGTGGCTGGTCGGTACCGCGCTGATCCACTCTCTGGCGGTGACCGAGAAGCGCGGCGTGTTCAAGAGCTGGACGGTGCTGCTGGCGATCGCGGCATTCTCGCTGTCGCTGCTCGGCACCTTCCTGGTCCGCTCCGGCGTGTTGACCTCGGTGCACGCCTTCGCGGCCGATCCCGAACGCGGGGTGTTCATCCTGATGTTCCTGCTGGCGGTGGTGGGCGGCTCGCTGACGCTGTTCGCCATTCGCGCGCCGGTGGTCAAGAGCCAGGTCGGCTTCGCCCTCTGGTCGCGGGAAACCCTGCTGCTGGCGAACAACCTGATCCTCATCGTGGCCGCGTCGATGATCCTGCTGGGCACGCTCTATCCGCTGCTGCTGGATGCCATCAGCGGCGCCAAGCTGTCGGTCGGGCCGCCGTACTTCAACGCGCTGTTCCTGCCGCTCATGGCGCTGGTGATGTTCACCCTGGCGATCGGCGTGCTGGTGCGCTGGAAGGACACGCCGGTGAACTGGCTGGTCGGCATGCTCACTCCGGTACTGATCGGCAGCGCCGTGATCGGCGCGCTGGCGGCGTTTCTCCTCGGCGATTTCCACTGGGCGGTCCTGGCGACCTGCATGCTGTCGGCCTGGGTGGTGCTCGCCGGTGTTCGCGACCTGTTCGACAAGACCCGTCACAAGGGCCTCGTCGCCGGCGTGCGCAGCCTCACCCGGAGTTACTGGGGCATGCAGCTCGCGCATTTCGGCATCGCCTTCTGCGCCCTTGGCGTCGTGCTCTCCAGCCAGTACAACGCCGAGCGTGACCTGCGCATGGCGCCGGGCGAGTCCGTCGAACTGGGGGGCTATCGGTTCGTCTTCGAGGGCGCCAAGCACTTCCAGGGCCCCAACTTCACCTCCGACCGGGCCAGTATCCGGGTGCTCGACGGCGACCGCGAAATCGCGCTCCTGCATCCGGAAAAGCGCCTCTACAGCGTGCAGAACTCGATGATGACCGAGGCGGGCATCGATGGCGGCTTCACCCGCGACCTGTACGTCGCGCTGGGTGAACCGCTGGAGAACGGCGCCTGGGCGGTGCGTGTGCACGTCAAGCCGTTCATCCGCTGGATCTGGCTCGGCGGCCTGATGACCGCCCTGGGCGGCGTACTCGCGGCGCTGGACAAGCGTTACCGGGTCAAGGTGCGTGCCCGCGTGCGTGGCGCGCTGGCCGAAGGAGTTCCCGCATGAGGCGCGCATTGCTGCTGATTCCGCTGGCGATCTTCCTGGTGGTTGCCGTGTTCCTCTACCGCGGTCTGTTCCTGAACCCCACCGAGCTGCCTTCGGCGCTGATCGACAAGCCGTTCCCGGCGTTCTCGCTGCCCTCGGTGGATGGCCAGAGCACGCTGACCGAGGCCGTGTTCAAGGGCAAGCCGTCGCTGGTCAACGTCTGGGCAACCTGGTGCCCGACTTGCCGCGAAGAGCACGCCATGCTGAACAAGCTGGCGGAGCAGGGCGTGACCATCCACGGCATCAACTACAAGGACGACACCGCGGCCGCACAGCGCTGGCTGGCGCAGTACGGCAACCCCTACGGCCTCGACGTCAGCGATGTCGAGGGCAGCCTGGGCCTTGACCTGGGCGTCTACGGCGCGCCGGAAACCTTCCTCGTCGACCGCAACGGGATAATCCGGCACAAGTACGTCGGCGAGATCAACGAGCGTGTCTGGCGCGAGCAACTGGCGCCGCTGTGGGCGCAGCTCAGCGAGGAGGGCGGGCAATGAAGCGCGCATCCTTCATCGGGCTGGTCGGCCTGCTGCTGGCCGGCTTCGTCCATGCCGCGATCGATACCTACGAGTTCGCCGACGAATCGCAACGCGAGCGTTTCGGCCTGCTGACCAAGGAACTGCGCTGCCCGAAATGCCAGAACCAGGACATCGCCGACTCGAACTCGCCGATCGCCGCCGACTTGCGCAAGCAGATCCATGAGCAGTTGCAGCAAGGCAAGAGCGACGCCGATATCGTCGACTACATGGTCGCCCGATACGGCGACTTCGTCCGCTACAAGCCGCCGCTGGAAGGGCGCACTGCCTTGCTCTGGTTCGGCCCCGCGGCCCTGCTGCTCGGCGGGCTGCTGACGATCACGGTGATCGTGGTTCGCCGCCGGCGCGTCGATGCACGCCCGCAGGATGCATTGCTGTCCGCCGACGAGCGGGCGCGCCTTTCCGCCCTCATGACCAAAGACCCGCTGGATAAGAACGCCCCATGACCGATTTCTGGCTCGCCGCCGGCCTGCTGTTGCTGGTAGCCCTGGCTTTTCTGCTGATTCCCGCGATCCGTGGCCGCCGCGCCCAGACCGAAGAGGACCGCACCGCGCTCAACGTCGCGCTCTACGAGGAGCGCCAGGCCGAACTGGTCGCCCAGCACGCGGCCGGCATCCTCACCGACGATCAGCTGGAAGCCGGCCGCGCCGAAGCCGGGCGCGAGCTGCTCGCCGATGCCGAGGGCAGCGAGCACGCGCGCAGCGCCCGCCTGGGCCGTACGGTGCCGCTGGTGATGGCGGTGCTGATGCCGCTGCTCGGTGGCGCGCTGTACCTGCACTGGGGCGCCAGCGACAAGGTCGAGCTGGCCCGCGAGTTTTCCCAGCAGCCGCGCAGCCTCGCCGAGATGACCTCCCGCCTCGAACAGGCGGTCAAGGCGCAGCCGGACTCCGCCGAGGGTTGGTACTTCCTTGGCCGTAGCTACATGGCGCAGAGCCGCCCGGACGATGCGGTCAGGGCGTTCAGTCGCACCGTCGAACTGGCCGGCCGCCAGCCCGAGCTGCTCGGGCAATGGGCGCAGGCGCTGTATTTCGCCGGTGGCAAACAATGGAGCGCGTCGATCCAGGACCTCACCGACGAAGCGCTGAAAGGCGATCCGAACGAAGTCACCAGTCTGGGTCTGCTGGGCATCTCGGCCTTCGAGGGCAAGCGCTTCCAGGACGCCGTCAGCTATTGGGAGCGCCTGGTCAACGTGCTTCCCCCCGAAGACCCCTCGCGTGCGGCGTTGCAGGGCGGCATCCAGCGTGCCCGCGAACAGCTCGCCGAACATCCGCAGGAAGCGGCTCCCGCCGTGGCCGAAACGGGCGTGGCGCTGAAAGTCCGCGTGCAGCTGTCGGAGGCGCTGAAGGCCAAGGTCGAGCCGGGCGACGTCGTGTTCGTCTTCGCCCGCGCGGTATCCGGCCCGCCCATGCCACTGGCGGCCAAGCGCCTGACGGTGGCCGACCTGCCCAGCGAAGTAACTTTGCGCGATTCGGATGCAATGATGCCGCAACTGCAATTGTCCAACTTCCCGAAGGTCGAACTGGTGGCGCGGGTTTCCCGCGCCGGCAATGCCACCGCCGGGGAGTGGATCGGTCGCAGCAAGGCGCTCGATACCTCCACCAGGGACGTGCAGCAGTTGACCGTCGACAGCCCCGATAGCCCCTGAACCTGCCGGAATAGCCGGCCGTGGAGTGACGATGAACGAGTTTCCACCAGGCCGGCAAAGCCGCCTGCTTCGCCTGGCCGGTGTGCTGGGCATGGCCCTCCTGCTGGGCGCCTGTGCCGGGCGCAACGCCCCCTCTGACGACCAGCCGCTGCCGCGTCTGCCGCAGGAACAACTGCCCTCCGACACCACCCAGGCGCCTGCGCCGCCGCCCGCACCGAAGGTTCCCGCGCCTCCGGCGGTGATGAAGACCCATCCGCGCTATGCGCCACCGCCCCAGGGCGACGCCTTCTGGGACCCGCGCCTGGGTGTCTACGTGGTCGACAACAAGGAGTTGTACTACCGCGAACGGCTCTATTACCGCTGGGATCAGGGCTGGTACTGCGCCGGGCGCATCGACGGCCCCTGGGAAAGCGTCGACGGCCCCAGCGTCCCGCCGGGCCTGCGCAGCCGGCATCCCTGATCCGGCGTCGATCGCTCGGGACTTTTAGCGAGCTTCGGACAGTCCCATGTTCACGCCGTGCGGATGTGCGCGCGGCGTGACGAGGAGGACTCCGCATGAACCTTCGCTCTCTCGGCCTGGGATTGCTGCTGCCCCTGGCCGGCTGCTCGATGATCGACCGGCAAAGCTGCGTCGCCCAGAGTTATCCGGCTGCCGTCGAACTCCCCGCCGAGGCCGGCCCGCCGCCGCGTTTCGGCCAGGGCCGCTGGGACCCGCAATTGAAGGTGTTCGTCATGAACGATGACCGCGATCTCTATTACCGAGGTCAGATCTATTACCGCTTCGCCGACACCTGGCACTGGAGCGATCGCCCGAGCGGGCCCTGGGTCGAGGTCGACCGGGCGGGCGTTCCAGAGCTGTTGGCTGCGCGCTATCCGCAGGCGAACAGGCCGCGGGTGCTGACGACCGGCTTTGCCGATTCGGCGGACCGGGAAGCGGCCCAGGCCATGACGCCGGTATCCGATCCGACCACGCCCTGACTCCGCCGATCAGCTCTCCCGTTCCGGCTTCGCGCTGAACAGCGGGCTGCCGCAACGACTGCAGAACGCCGCGTTGGCTTCGTGCGTCGCCTTGCTGCAGGTCGGGCAGGGTTGCTGCAGGGTGTCGCCGCGCATGGCGTTGGCCAGCTCCGCGGTGAATATCCCGGTGGGCACCGCGATGATCGAGTAGCCGGTGATCATCACCAGCGCCGCGAGCGCCTGGCCCAGCGGCGTCCTGGGAACGATATCGCCAAAACCGACAGTGGTCAGGGTGACGATCGCCCAGTAGATGCTCATCGGAATGCTGGTGAAGCCGTGCTCGGGTCCTTCTACCACGTACATCAGGGTGCCGAAGACGGTCACCAGGGTGCTCACACTGAGCAGGAACACCACGATCTTCTGCCGGCTGCCGCGCAGCGCCACCAGCAGGAAGTTGGCCTGGCTAAGGTAGGGCGTCAGCTTCAGCACCCGGAAGACTCGCAGCATCCGCACCACCCGGACGATCATCAGGTAGTGGGCGTCCGGGTAGATCAGCGTGAGAAACGCCGGGAGCACCGCCAGCAGGTCGATCAGCCCGTAGAAACTGAGCATGTAGCGCAGCGGTTTCGGATGTACGGCGGCGCGTACCAGATACTCCACGGCGAAGATCAGCGTGAAACCCCATTCCAGTGTCAGCAGGAGCGTGCCGAAGCGTTGATGCAACGGCTGGATGCTGTCGACCATCACCACCACTAGGCTGGCGAGGATGATCCCCAGCAGCCAGCTGTCGAAGCGCTTGCCGGCGGGGGTGTCGCTGAAGAAGATGATCCGATTGAGGCGCTCGCGCCGGCTGCCGTTTTCCATGGGGTTCTCGATGCTGCGAGCCTTGGGCTCATCCATCAGATGGACCGCTGAAGTCGTCGCGGGTGCGCTTGCGGTTCAGGCGCGCTTGATCTGGTTCGCCGGGGCGTCTCGCTCGTCCACCTCGCAGCCTTTGAGTACCAGGCGAATGATGGTGTCCGCCGCGGCATCGTAGTCGCTGTCGTCGAGGGTGGATTTGCCGGTGACCACGGAAATCTGCCAGTCGAAGTCGGCATAGGTCTGGGTCGCGGCCCAGATGCTGAACAGCAGGTGATGAGGATCGACCGGCGCCATCAGGCCTTCGTCGATCCAGCCCTGCAGGCAGTTGATGTTGTGTCGCGCCTGGTTGTTCAGTTGCTCGATCTGTTCGGCGGTGAGGTGCGGCGCGCCGTGCATGATCTCGCTGGCGAACACCTTCGAGGCGTGCGGCAGTTCGCGGGAAATACGGATCTTCGAGCGGATGTAGTTGCGCAGCACTTCGGCCGGGCGGCCGGGCTGGTTGAACGGCGACGAGGCGTGCAGCAGCGGCTCGACGATGCTTTCCAGGACCTCCAGGTAGAGGTTTTCCTTGGACTTGAAGTAATAGTAGACGTTGGGCTTGGGCAGGCCGGCTTTCGCCGCGATGTCGCTGGTCTTGGCGGCAGCGAAGCCCTTGTCGGCGAACTCCTCGCTGGCCGCGCGCAGGATCAGTCCTTTGTTGCGTTCGCGGATACTGCTCATGGCGCTCTCGGTCCAGGGCCGCCGCAGCAGATGGCGGCAAACCGGTCGGCGCATGCTAGCACCGGCCTCCTGAACCCCTCAAGGCGGGGGCAGTCGGATTGAAGAGGGCGCGCCGGCTGCAGGTTAGTGGTGTACCCGCACCGTCATTTCTGGTTTCATCGGCGGCCAAGCCGAAGACTCCTGCCGTATCAGGTATCCGCCATGTCGGACGAACAACTGGTCGACCCGTTCGGGCGCCGCATCACCTACCTTCGCCTGTCGGTCACCGACCGCTGCGATTTTCGCTGCACCTACTGCATGAGCGAGGACATGGTCTTCGCCCCGCGGGCGCAGATACTCACGCTCGAAGAACTCTATGCGGTGGCCGATGCCTTCATCGGCCTCGGCGTCAAACGCATCCGCATCACCGGCGGCGAACCGCTGGTGCGCAAGGGTGTTGTCGGGTTGCTGGAAAAGCTCGGTGCGCGCAGCGAACTGGAAGACCTCTCCATCACCACCAACGGTTCCCAGTTGCCGCACCTGGCCGGGAAGCTGCGAGCCGCGGGCGTCAAACGGCTGAACATCAGTCTCGACTCGCTGCGCCGTGAGCGCTTCGCCGAGTTCACCCGACGCGACAGCCTCGACCAGGTGCTGGCGGGCATCGACGCCGCGCGCGCTGCCGGTTTTTCGCGGATCAAGCTGAACAGCGTGGTGCAGAAGGACCGCAACGATGACGAGGTGCTCGACCTGGTGGAATTCGCCATGGCCCGCGACCTAGACATCAGCTTCATCGAAGAGATGCCGCTGGGCAGCGTTTCCAGCCACAGCCGCGAGATCACCTTCTGCTCCAGCGACGAGGTGCGCGCACGCATCGAGCAGCGCCACGCGCTGGTGCGCTCCAGTCATGCCACGGGCGGGCCCTCGCGTTATTGGCAGGTGGCGGGCAGCGCCACGCGGGTCGGCTTCATCTCTCCGCATAGCAACAACTTCTGCGGCGACTGCAACCGGGTGCGGGTCACCGCCGAAGGCAAGCTGGTGCTCTGTCTCGGCCACGAGGGCGCACTGGACCTCAAGGCCTTGATGCGTCGGCATCCCGGGGACGCACAACGCTTGCGGCATGCGCTGGTCGAGGCCCTGCATCTGAAGCCGGAGCGGCATTTCTTCCGCAACGACGAGCAGGTCCAGGTGGTCCGCTTCATGAGCGTCACGGGCGGCTGATCACGGTATTGGCGGCATAAAAAAAGGCGGTGGATTTCTCCACCGCCTTTTTTGTGTGCGTCGTCCGCGTCAGGCAGTCATTGCCTTGCGGGTGCGCTCGATCACATTCTGCAAACGCTCATTGCCCATGTACTGATCGGGATAGAGGCGTTCGGTGTGGCAGGCAATGCCGTGCTCGTTGACCAGCGTGAAGCTGAAGTTGCCTTTGCGGCTGAGGGCCATGATCTGGCAGCTCAGCGGGGCGAAGGCTGCGGTGAGTGCGCTCATGGCGTTTTGTGCGTGATGATGAATCGACATGGTTCTTATATGTTCCTGAACGAATACGGCTTGGGCCGTTGACTAGAAGCTCCGCAGTCGCCGCCCAAATGGGGTGGCCGAATGATCCTTATCGGAGCTGAAGGGGCGAGAGAAAGTTCCGCCCGATGCAGGGGTTTGGCTGACGTGTATCGGCAGGTTCGAATTGACCATGAGCCGTAACGAGCCAAACGAGACTTCTTGCGAAGACGTGGCTACCAGACATCGGGGTGGGGAAGGGCTGCGGCTGCCTGTGAGTGCAGCGGGCGGTCTTACCGAGGGTCCTCTCCCGCAAGGAAAGGAGGCGCGCAGTGTAACAGCCGGCGCGATGCCTGTCCTGATGGGGTGATCATCGGTAGCGAGTTCGATGGATCGGCTCGTTAACGACGAAAGGGATTTGGATCGATGCTGCATCGCTACTTTCCGTGCGGTAAAGAAAAAGCCCGCCGGAGCGGGCTTTGACGGGGCGCTGTTCCTTCAGCTGAGATTCACCTTAGAACAGGCCCTGTGAAAATTTCGTGAAGGGTTTTTAACATTTCGGATAACCATTCAAATCGAGCCGATGACGCGTGGCGAAGGTGTTATAGCGATAAAAAAAGACCAAAAAAATAACGCCAACGAGTGGCGTTATTTTCGTAGCGCTAGTTGCCGGCCGGGAATCAGCTGGCGCGGGCGATATCGCGCAGGGCTTTCACCTGGTCGTGATTGCGCTGAACGCCTTCGAACTGTTTCTCGACGATCGAGCGGATATTCGCCGGCAGATCCTTGGAGAGCGCGTTCTTGTAGCTCTTCATCGCGACGTCTTCACCGCGCTCGCACTCATTCAGGATGGACTCTTCGTCCTTGCCGGTGATGATCGACTTCAGGTCGACCCAGCGGCGGTGAAGGTCCGCGCTGACGCTGGTGCTTGTTTCCGGGTCGCCGCCGAGGGAACGGACCACTTGCTGCAGCTCGGTGGCCGCGCTGGCGCAGGCTTGCGAGCGGCTGACGAACAGCGCCTTCAGCTCGGCGTTCTTGATGTCCTCGGCGCAGGTGCGGAAGCCTTCTTCGCCGTCTTTGCTGGTTTCGATGAGGTCGTTGAGTACGGAGATGACTTCTTTATTGTCCATGCTGGATTTCCTCTTCGTTCATGGATTTACATAATTCGCATGGATTAGGAGGGACGTTTTTTTTGCAAAGTTCAGGGAAGGTTACGAACGGTAGGCATGCGTTTTTTCGGCAGCCGTCGCGGAACTTTTTTTGAAGGCCACGGCAACTCGAACGGTACACAGCGACCCTGCAATGCTGCGAAACGCTAAAGGGCAAAGGGAAGTTGAGATGAGCTCGGGCTGTTTATAACGAGCGCGATAAGTGCGCAGGAGCATTCGTTAGTTCCGCGGTGATCGTAATTCACTTGAAAAAAAACAACCGGTGGATTAAAACACTCACCACAACTAATCCGGGGACTAATGAACATGTCAAAACTTGCCGAATTTCGCGCGCTCGAACAGAAACTGGCCGAGCAACTGGCGCAGATGGAATCCATGAAGTCCGATGCCGGATTGAAGAAGGAAATGGAGTTCGAGGAAAAGCTCAAGGCCCTGATGGCTCACTATGACAAAGGCCTGCGCGATATCGTCGAGCTGCTCGACGTGGGCGCCAGCAGCAACTCGCGCAGTGCGCCCAAGGCGGCTGCACGCCAGCGCAAGGAGCGCGTGCTGAAGGTTTACAAGAATCCGAAAACCGGCGAACTGGTGGAAACCAAGGGTGGCAACCACAAGGTCCTGAAAGCCTGGAAAGAACAGCACGGCGCACAAACCGTGGAAAGCTGGCTGCAATAAGTCGCCGTTAATAAAAAGCCCCGGCTTGTCATGCAAGCCGGGGCTTTTTTATTGCCTGCAGTTAGCTAGCTCTTCAGCCGGTAGCCGGTCTTGAACATCCAGAAGACGATGGCCAGGCAACCGCCGAGAAACAGCAGCGTCATTCCCAGGCTGACCGCGACGTTCACATCCGATACGCCGTAGAAGCACCAGCGGAAGGCGCTGATCAGGTAGACCACCGGGTTGAACAGGGTGATCTTCTGCCACACCGGAGGCAGCATGCTGATGGAATAGAAGCTGCCACCGAGGAACGTCAGCGGCGTGACGATCAGGGCCGGAACGATCTGCAACTTCTCCCAGCCGTCGGCCCAGATGCCGACGATGAAGCCGAACAGGCTGAAGGTCACCGCGGTGAGCACCAGGAACAGCAGCATCCACAAGGGATGCTCGATCTCGAAGGTCACGAACAGCCGCGCGGTGAGCATGATGATCAGGCCGAGGATCACCGACTTGGTGGCCGCCGCACCCACGTAGCCGACGACGATCTCGAACGAGGAAATCGGCGCCGACAGCACTTCGTAGATGGTCCCCGAGTACTTGGGCATATAGATGCCGAAGGCCGCGTTGGAAATGCTCTCGGTGAGCAGTGCCAGCATCACCAGGCCGGGCACGATGAAGGCCGCATAGTCGATGCCGTGGATCTGCACCATGCTCGAGCCGATCGCCGAGCCGAACACCACGAAGTACAGCGAGGTGGAAATCACCGGTGTGGCGATGCTCTGCATCAGCGTGCGCCAGGTGCGTGCCAGCTCGAACAGATAGATCGCGCGGATCGCATAGAAATTCATGCCCGGCCCCTTACCAGATTGACGAAGATGTCTTCCAGCGAACTCTGGCTGGATTGCAGGTCCTTGAAGTCGATGCCGTGCTCGCCCAGATGACGCAGCAGTTCGGCGATGCCGGTGTGCTGGCGTTGCGCATCGAAGGTGTAGACCAGTTCGTTGCCATCGGCGGACAGCTCCAGCGCGTAAGCGTCCAGCGCGGGCGGGATGCTTTCCAGCGGGCGCTGCAGGATCAGCCGGAGCTGTTTCTTGCCGAGCTTGTCCATCAGCACGGCCTTGTCCTCCACCAGGATGATCTCGCCCTTGCTGATCACGCCGATGCGGTCGGCCATTTCCTCGGCCTCCTCGATGTAGTGCGTGGTGAGGATGATGGTCACGCCACGTTCGCGCAGGCTGCGGACCATCTCCCACATGTCGCGGCGCAGCTCGACGTCCACGCCGGCGGTGGGTTCGTCGAGGAAGAGGATGTCCGGTTCGTGGGACAGCGCCTTGGCGATCATCACCCGGCGCTTCATCCCGCCGGACAGTTCGAAGATGCGCGCCTCGCGCTTCTCCCACAGTGACAGGTCGCGCAGCAGTTTCTCCAGGTACGCCGGGTTCGGCCCCTTGCCGAACAGCCCGCGGCTGAACTTCACGGTCGCCCAGACGCTTTCGAACGCGTCGTTGAACAGCTCCTGTGGTACCAGGCCGATCTTCGCCCGCGCCAGGCGGTAGTCGTCGAGGATGTCGTGGCCGTCGACGCTGACCTTGCCGCCGCCGGGATTGACGATGCCGCAGACGATGCTGATCAGGGTGGTCTTGCCGGCCCCGTTGGGGCCGAGGAGGGCGAAGATTTCACCCTTCTGGATGTCGAGATCGATGCCTTTCAGGGCGTGGTGGCCGGAGGCATAGGACTTGGTCAGTTGCTGGATCGAGATCGCCGGTTGCACGGGGACTCCTTGAGAGAGGGCGGATGCGCGATTGTAGGCGCAAACGGCTGCCGGAGCCGACCTGGCGGAACGTCCGGGGCAGGATGCCCGGCGAGCGGAAACGAAAAAGCCCGCGCGAGGCGGGCTTTTTTGTGGTTTCAGGCGGGACGATGTGCCTGAAACCTTGTTTTGGTCGGAGCGACTGGATTCGAACCAGCGACCTTCTCGTCCCGAACGAGACGCGCTACCAAGCTGCGCTACGCTCCGAGAATGGCGCGCATTGTACCGAAAAAGTTTTGCCGCACAAGGGGTTAGAGCGGGCTTTTTTTGCGCCGGAGGGTGCCGTTCAATCGGCGCGCGGCCGATCCCCGTCTTCGGCGGCGGATGCCAGGAGTTCCGGGCTGTTGAGGTTGGCCAGGCGCGGGTCGTCGATGGCGCACTCGACCGCGACGGGCGAGCGCTGGCGGAAAATCCGCTGCGGGCTGCGTTCGCCGGCGAGCCAGGCCTGTTCGACGACCTCTTTCAGCCGGGTCGGCAGCACGGCGAACAGCGGCTCCCAATAGCCGCCCCGATGCAGCATCACCGGGTGTTCGCCGGCCTGCGCCAGCAGCGCATCGAGCAGTTCGCGATCCAGCAGCGGCGCGTCGCAGGGCAGCACCAGCAGGTGATCGTGGCGGGCGGCCTGCAGACCGGCACGGATGCCGGCCAGCGGGCCGGGGAAGTCGGGGCTGTCGTCGCTCACCAGTCGGTCGGCGTAACGGCCATAGCGCTCGGCGTTGCGATTGCAGGAGATGATCAGGTCGTCGGTCAGCGGTCGTACCAACGCGTGCAGCCAGGCGATCAGCGGCCGACCGCGCCAGTCGATCAGGCCCTTGTCGCGGCCGCCCATGCGTTGTCCCCGGCCGCCGGAAAGCAGCAGTACGGAGCAGGGAACCGGCGGCATTGACGGCATCGGGGACCTCCAAAACGGGGCTGTGATATAACACCGGCCCTTCTTCCCCGACAACTGGAAAACTGCCATGAGCCACAAGGCTGACGCGGTGTTCGTACCGCTGAATATCGCCGTTCTGACCGTCAGCGATACCCGTTCGCTGGAAACCGACACCTCCGGCCAGCTGTTCGTCGACCGCCTCACCAGCGCTGGCCATGCCCTGGCCGAACGCGTGCTGCTCAAGGACGACATCTACAAGATCCGCGCCCAGGTCGCTGCCTGGATCGCCGATGACCGCGTGCAGGTGGTGCTGATCACCGGCGGCACCGGTTTCACCGAGCGCGACAGCACGCCCGAGGCGGTCGGTTGCCTGCTGGACAAGCAGGTGGATGGCTTCGGCGAGGTCTTCCGGCAGATTTCCGTGGCGGATATCGGCACCTCCACCATGCAGTCGCGCGCCCTGGCCGGACTCTCCAACGGCACGCTCGTCTGCTGCCTGCCGGGTTCGACCAACGCCTGCCGCACCGCCTGGGACGGCATCCTGGCCGAACAGCTGGACGCGCGTTTCCGGCCCTGCAATTTCGTTCCGCACCTCAAGCAGGCCGAACCCTGCGAGAGCCGCGGATGAGTGGCTGCGACCATCCCGGCCTGTTGCCGCTGGAGGACGCCCTGGCGCGTCTGCTGGCGATGGCCGAGGCCTGCCCGATAAACGAGGTAGAGCAGGTCGGACTCGCCGAGGCCGACGGTCGCGTGCTGGCCGAGGCGCTGGTTTCCGGCCTCGACCTGCCGCCGTGGGATAACAGCGCAATGGACGGCTACGCCCTGGCCCTGGCCGACTGGACCGGCGAACCGCTGGTCGTAAGCCAGCGGATTCTCGCCGGCACCGCTCCGGCAGCGCTGCAGCCGGGCACCTGCGCGCGCATCTTCACCGGCGCGCCGGTGCCCGCAGGCGCCGACACGGTGGAAATGCAGGAGAACGCCGAAGTGCTGGACGACGGCCGGGTGCGCTTCGTCCAGCCGCTGCGGGCCCATCGCAACATCCGCCTGCAAGGCCACGAGACCCGCGTCGGCGACAGCGTTCTGCCGGCCGGCACCCGGCTCGGGCCGATCGAACTCGGCCTTGCCGCCTCGCTGGGCGCCGCGCAACTGAGCGTTCGGCGCCGTCCGCGCGTCGCCGTGCTGTCCACCGGCGATGAGCTGGTCGAGCCGGGCCAGCCGCTGGGCGCCGGACAGATCTACAACAGCAACCGCCGCTTGTTGATCGCCTGGTTGCAGCGTTTGGGCTGCGCCGTGGTGGACGCCGGCATCCTCGCCGACGACCTCGAACTGACGCGGCAGACGCTGCGAAACCTCGGCGATGTCGACCTGATCCTGTCCACCGGCGGCGTGTCGGTGGGCGAGGCGGATTTCCTCGGCGAAGTGCTGCGTGAAGAGGGCGAGCTGACCCTGTGGAAACTTGCCCTCAAGCCGGGAAAACCGCTGACCGTCGGGCATTGCCAGGGCGTCCCGGTGATCGGCCTGCCGGGCAATCCGGGGTCGTCGCTGGTGACCTTCGCCCTGCTGGCGCGGCCTTACCTGCTGCGGCGCCTGGGCGTGCTCGAGGTCGGGCCACTGGGCTTCGAGGTGGCGGCCGGTTTCGTCTGGCGCAGGCCGGGCACGCGTCGGGAATTCCTCCGCGCGCGGCTGGAGAACAACCGCGCCCTGTTGCACCCGAACCAGAGTTCCGGGGTGCTGAGCAGCGCCGCCTGGGCCAACGGCCTGGTGGAAGTGCGCGAAGGCCAGACGCTGGAAGAGGGCGATCCGGTCCGTTTCATCCCGCTGAGCGAGTTGCTCGGCTAGTCGAGCGCCGGCAGCCCCGTTTCCTGCGGGGCGCGCTGGCGCTCACGGAATTCCCCCGGCGTGTGTCCGGTCCAGGCCTTGAAGCTGCGGTGGAACGAGCGTGGCTCGCTGAAACCGAGGTAGACGGCGATCTCCTGGATCGGCAGGTCGCTGCTCAGCAGGTAGCGTTCGGCCAGCTCCCGGCGCAGTTCGTCGAGCACCTGTTGATAGCTGGTGCCGGCTTCCTGCAACCGACGTTGCAGGGTGCGAAGGCTCAGGTGGAATTTCTCCGCGACGCGTTCCTTGCTCGGCATCCCGTCCCGCAGCGACTGGCGCAGCACGTTCTTCACCCGTAGCGGCAAAGGTTCGTCCACATCCAGTTCGGCCATGAGGGCGAGCGCGTGCGCCTCCAGGGTGCGCAGCAGGTTGGCGTCCGCCTGGCGCAGCGGAACGCCCAGGTATTCGCCGGGGAACAGCAGCGCGCTGCAGGGCTGCTCGAAGCGCGCCGGGCAGCCGAAGACCGCCTGGTAATCCACCTGCGTGGTGCCGGCCGGCTGGGCGTGCTCGAACCAGACTTCGCTCGGCGAGCGTTGCAGGTCGGCGATCCAGCGCGCATAGAGCAGCCATGACGCCAGCACGTTCTCCACCATGTGCCGCCGCACCTCGCCGTGCCGGTGCCGGCAGTTCCAGATCAGCCGTACCTGCCCGCCGTCGCTTTCGATGCGGCTGGTGCCCATGTCGCCGACCAGTTTTTCGTAAGGCACGATGCGCGCCATGGCTTCGCCCAGGGTCGCGCAGTTCATGGTGATGTAGCCCAGGACGCTCCACGAGCCGGGCTGCACGAAGCGCGCGGCATGCAGGCCGAACAGCGGGTCGGCGGAGCGTTCGGCCAGTTCGGCGAGGAGGGTTTCGTGGACCTCGCTGGGGAAGCGCCTGCCGTTGTCGGCCAGTGCCTGGCGGGAAATGCCGGCGGCGGCGAGCGCGGGTGCGCACTCCAGGCCGAGGTGTTCGGCGTAGCGCAGGTATTTCAGCAGGACCGGCACGGAGGTGAAGCCGAGGTTTTGCATGGGTTTCTTGTTCTTCTGATGGCGCGTTTGGCGAGCTCGTCTGTCCCGATCCGACAGTGACGCGGAGCGGCTGCCGGCTAGTATAGGCAGCGAACAACAAGCTCCGGAATACCGGACGAGGGAGGGCGGAATGCGACGCTGGAATGGCTGGGGCGAAGACACCACCGAGGTCGAATTGCCGGCGCACGGGGCGGAATTTCTCCACGCGCTGATCGGTGCCGGCGAGCCGCTGGCCGATGCGACGCTCGAACAGGTGCTGGCCCGTGTGCCGGCGTCGCGGCTGCCGGCGCATCCGCTGGTCAGCCTGGAGGCAGAGGATCGCCTGCGCCACGCCCGCGGGCAGAGCCTGCCGGACTGGCTGGCGATGCGCTCGGGCGACTTCGGCGTGTTTCCCGATGGCGTGGCCTTTCCCGAAACCGCCGGGCAGATCCGCGAGCTGATGGCCTGGGCGGCGGAGCGGGACCTGGTCTTGATCCCCTACGGCGGCGGCACTTCGGTGGCCGGCCACATCAACCCCCAGCACGGCGAACGGCCGGTGCTGACGCTCTCGCTGGAGCGCATGAACCGCCTGCTGGAGATCGACGCCGCGAGCCTGATCGCCACCTTCGGTCCCGGCGCCAACGGCCCGCAGGTGGAAAGCCAGCTGCGCGCGCAGGGCTACACCCTCGGGCACTTCCCGCAATCCTGGGAGCTGTCGACCCTCGGCGGCTGGGTGGCCGCGCGCTCCAGCGGCCAGCAGTCCCTGCGTTATGGGCGCATCGAGCAGTTGTTCGCCGGCGGTACGCTGGAAACCTTTTCCGGCCCGTTGCAACTGCCGAGTTTTCCGGCGTCGGCGGCCGGTCCCGATCTGCGCGAAATGGTGCTGGGTTCGGAAGGGCGCTTCGGGGTGATCTCCGAGGTCCGGGTACGCATCAGCCGCCTGCCCGATGCGGAAACCTTCTACGCGGTATTCCTGCCCGACTGGCCGCGCGCGCTGGAGGCGATCCGCGGCCTGGCGCAGGCGCGGGTGCCGCTGTCGATGCTGCGTCTGTCCAATGGCATCGAGACCCGCACCCAACTGGCGCTGGCCGGTCATCCGGGGCAGATCGCGCTGCTGGAGAAGTACCTGGCGCTGCGCGGCGCGCGGGGCGACAAATGCATGCTGACCTTCGGGGTCACCGGCAGCCGGGTGCAGAACGCCGCCTCGCTGCGCCAGGCCAGGAAGCTCCTGCGTGGCTTCGGCGGGGTGTTCACCGGCACGCTGCTGGGCCGTAAATGGGCGCAGAACCGCTTCCGTTTCCCCTACCTGCGCCACGGCCTGTGGAGCGCCGGCTACCTGGTGGACACGCTGGAAACCGCCACTGACTGGAGCAACGTCGACACGCTGCTGAACACGCTCGAGGCCAGCCTGCGCGACGGCCTTGCCGATGCGGGCGAGCGGGTCCACGTCTTCACCCACCTGTCCCACGTCTACGGCGAGGGCTGCAGCATCTACACCACCTACGTGTATCGGCCGGGCGGCAGCTACGCGCAGGCGCTGGAGCGCTGGCAACGGCTCAAGCACGCCGCCAGCCGCTGCATCGTCGACAACCGCGGCACCATCAGCCACCAGCATGGCGTCGGTCGCGACCACGCTCCCTACCTGGCGGTGGAGAAGGGCGAGCGGGGCATGGCCGCGCTGCGTGCGCTGGCGGTCCATTTCGACCCGGAAGGCCGCCTGGCCCCCGGCGTGCTGTTGCCGGAATGAGCGCCTGGAACGCCGCCTGGCGTGAGCGCGCGCTGCCCGAGCTGGCGGCCCGCGAGTGGGACCTGATCGTCATCGGCGGCGGCATCAGCGGCGCCGGCATCCTGCGCGAAGCGGCCCGGCGCGGCTGGAAATGCCTGCTGCTGGAACAGCGCGATTTCGCCTGGGGCACGTCGAGTCGTTCGTCGAAGATGGTCCACGGCGGCCTGCGCTACATCGCCAAGGGCCAGTTCGGCCTGACCCGTGATTCGGTGCGCGAACGCCAGCGTCTGCTCGCCGAGGCGCCGGGGCTGGTGGACCCGCTGAGTTTCATCATGGCGCACTACCGCGGCGCCTTTCCCGGGCCGAAGGTCTTCGGCGGGGTGCTCGCGGTGTATGACGCCCTGGCCGGCAAGCGCAACCACCTGTTCCATTCGCTGCAGCAGCTGCGCTACCTGGCGCCGGGGCTGAAGGAGGACGGCCTGCTCGGCGGCACGCGTTTCTTCGATGCGGTGACCGACGATGCGCGGCTGGTGATGCGCGTGCTCGGCGAGGCGCGCGGCGAGGGTGGCGAGGCGCTGAACGGCATCGAAGTCGTCGAGCTGCTGCGCGAGGAGGGCCGGGTGGTCGGCCTGCTCGGCGAGGATCGCGAAAGCGGCCAGCGCCTGCGGTTTCGCGCGCGTGCCGTGGCGCAGGCTACCGGCGCCTGGGCGGGTCGGTTTCGCCAGGACGACGACGTGCGGATTCGCCCGTTGCGCGGCAGCCACCTGCTGCTTCCGGCCTGGCGGCTGCCGGTGGCCCATGCGTTCAGCTTCCTGCACGACCAGGACCGGCGCCCGGTGTTCGTCTTCCCCTGGGAGGGCGCCACGGTGGTCGGCACCACGGATCTCGACCACGCCGAGTCGCTGGATCGCGAGGCGCGGATCAGCGCCGACGAGGCCGACTACCTGCTCGCGGCCTGTGCCCAGCAGTTCCCCGGCGCGCGTATCGCCGCCGCGGACGTGCTGTCGACCTGGGCCGGCGTGCGTCCGGTGGTCTGCGCGGCGGGCTCCACGCTCAAGCCCTCGGACGAGAAGCGCGAACACCTGCTCTGGGTCGAACCCGGTTGCGTGACCCTGGCCGGCGGCAAGCTGACCACCTTCCGCCTGCTGGCGCTGGAAGTGCTGCGGGCCTGCGCCGGTTTCGTCGGCCGTGAGCTGGACGACCGCGGCGCGCCGGTGTTTCGTCCGCAGCCTGCGCAGCCGGTGCCCGCGCTATCGCCGGCCCAGCAGCGGCGCCTGGCCGGCCGGCACGGACGCGAGCTGCCCGGCGTGCTGGCGGTGCTGGAAGAGGTCGGCGCCGAGCGGGTGGGCGCCACCGACACGCTCTGGGCGGAGCTAGCCTGGGCGGCGCAGAACGAGCTGGTGCTGCATCTGGACGACCTGCTGCTGCGCCGCACGCGTCTCGGGCTGCTGCTCGCCAACGGCGCCGAGGCCGAGCTGCCGCGCATCCGCACGCTGTGCCAGGCGCGGCTGGGCTGGAGCGACGAGCGTTGGCAGCGCGAGGCGCACGACTACCTGCGCCTGTGGCAGCACTGCTATCGCCTGCCGCGGAGTGAAGACATGAGCCGAGTGAGCGCATCGTGAACGAACCAAGCTACCTGCTGGCCATCGACAACGGCACCCAGAGTGTCCGCGCATTGCTGTTCGACCTGTCCGGCAACCTGCTCGGCAAGGGCAAGGTCGAGCTGGACCCCTACTATTCGGCGCAGCCGGGCTGGGCCGAGCAGGACCCGGACTACTTCTGGGCGAGCCTGGGCGAGGCCTGCCAGCGGCTGTGGCGCAGCACGAACATCGACCGCCGCCTGATTCGCGGCGTAGCGTTGACCACCCAGCGCGGCACGCTGATCAACGTCGACGCGGCGGGTACGCCGCTGCGTCCGGCGATCCTCTGGCTCGACCAGCGGCGCGCCGAGGTCCGCGAACGCATCAAGGGGCCCTGGGGCTGGCTGTTCAAGGTGGCGCGTGCGCAGGCGACGGTGGACCACGTGCGCGCCCAGGCCGAGGTCAACTGGATCGCACAGAACCAGCCGGATATCTGGGCGAAGACGCACAAGCTGCTGCTGCTTTCGGGCTTCCTCACGCACCGGCTCACCGGGCGCTTCGCCGATTCGGTGGGCTGCACCGTCGGCTACCTGCCGTTCGACTACAAGCGCCTGCGCTGGGCCGGTCCGCGCGACTGGAAGTGGCAGGCGATGCCGGTGCGCCGCGAGCAGCTCGCCGAGCTCTACAAGCCTGGCGAAACGCTCGGCATGATCAGCGCCGAAGCCAGCGCGCACACCGGCATTCCGCAGGGCCTTCCGTTGATCGCGGCGGCTTCGGACAAAGCCTGCGAGGTGATCGGCGCCGGCGGCGTGGTACCGAACATCGCCTGTCTGTCCTACGGCACCACGGCCACCATCAACACCACGCGACGTCGCTACCTGGAGGTGACGCCGCTGATCCCGCCTTACCCGGCGGCGATTCCCGACCACTACAACAGCGAGGTGATGATCTACCGCGGCTACTGGATGGTCAGCTGGTTCAAGCAGCAGTTCGGCCTGGAGGAAACCCAGCGCGCCAAGGCGCTGGACGTGGAGCCGGAGGCACTGTTCGACGAACTGGTGAGAGCGGTCTCGCCGGGTTCGATGGGGCTGATGCTGCAACCCTACTGGACTCCCGGCATCCGCGAGCCGGGCATCGAGGCGAAAGGCGCGATCATCGGTTTCGGCGACGTGCATACGCGGGCGCACATGTATCGGGCGATCCTCGAAGGGCTGGCCTACGCACTGCGCGAAGGCCGCGAGCGCATCGAGAAACGCTCCGGCACGCCGATCACCCGCCTGCGCGTATCCGGCGGCGGTTCGCAGAGCGATGCGGCGATGCAGCTGACCGCCGACATCTTCGGCCTGCCCGCGGAACGCCCGCACCTCTACGAGACCTCCGGCCTGGGAGCGGCCATCGATTGCGCGGTGGGCCTCGGCCTGCATGCGGATTTCCCCAGCGCGATCGCCGCGATGACCCGCGTGGGCCAGGTCTTTCAGCCTGACCCGCAGGCGCAGGCGATCTACCAGCGGTTGTACCGCGAGGTCTACCAGCGCATGTACCGGCGGCTCGAGCCGCTGTACCGCAGCATCAGCGAGATCACCGGCTATCCGGGCTAGAGGGGTTGGCGATGGTTCGCCGGGCGGGCTGGAGCGCCAGCGTTGGCTACCGGATATCCAGGATCAGCAGGCGGCGCTGACCCGCGGCCATCTGGCGGACGAACCGGCCGCCGCGTACGTCATCCGCACAGAAACTTTCCCCGTGCCTGTCGATCCGATCTAGGCGGGCGCCCATTCGGCCGTCGCGCAGTGGATATTCCAGGGGAATCGGTGATGAGCGAGCGCAGGGCGTTCTTGATTCTGCATGGCAAGCAGGCCGCCAACGACGAGGTTCGTGCCGCGGTGATGGCGCGTCGCAAGGAGGGCTGGGAGCTGACGGTGCGGGTGACCTGGGAGCCCGGCGATGCCCAGCGCCTGGTCGACGAAGCGCTGGATGCCGGTTACCCGATCATCATCGCGGGTGGCGGCGACGGCACGGTGCGCGACGTGGCCGAAGCGATGGCGCAGAAGGAGACCGACGCCAGCCTGGTGTTGTTGCCGCTGGGTACGGCGAACGACTTCGCCCGCGCCGCCGGCGTGCCGCTGCCGCCGGACGAAGCGCTCGGCCAACTGGACAACGCGCCGCGTGCGGTGGACATCGGCGACGCCGACGGGCAGCTGTTCCTCAACATGGCCACCGGCGGTTTCGGGTCCAAGGTCACCGCCAACACCTCCGAGGACCTGAAGAAGATCCTCGGCGGGAGTGCCTATCTGCTCACCGGCCTGACCAAGTTTCCCGAGGTGCACTCCGCCTTCGGCCGCTTCACGGGGCCGGATTTCAGCTGGGAGGGCGAGTTTCTCGCGCTCGGCATCGGCAACGGCCGCCAGGCCGGCGGCGGTCACCAGTTGTGCCCGCAGGCGCTGGCGGACGACGGCCTGCTGGACATCTGCATCGTGCCGGCGCCGGCCGATGTGGTCGGTACCCTGACCACCATGCTCACCGGCGGCATTCGCGGGCTGGAGTCGGTGTCGGTCGGCGCGCGGTTGCCGTGGGTCGAGATCGAGGCGCCGGAAGGGCTGGACCTGAATCTGGACGGCGAGCCGATCGAGGTCCGGACCCTGCGCCTGAGCGTCCGGCCGAAGGCGCTGCGCGTGCACCTGCCGGCGAATTCGCCGCTGCTCGGCGGCCAGGCGCAGGCATTGCCACTGACCCACGCCATCGCCGAGTGATCAGTCGTCCGGGCTGATGATGCCTTCGCGCACCGCGTAGAGCACCAGGCCCGGCACGTCGTGTATCTCCAGGCGTTTCATGATCTGCGAGCGGTGCGCCTCGACGGTCTTCACGCTCAGGCCGAGGCCGCTGGCGATGGCGCGGGTCGATGCGCCACGCGAGATCAGCCGTAGGATCTCGATCTGCCGCTGGGTCAGCATCAGGCTCGGCGGAACCGGCGTACGCGCCAGGGCCTGCTCGATGACATGCTGGGCGATCGCCGAACTCAGGTAGCGCTCACCGCGCCCGACCGCGCGCAGCGCGAGGTGCAGTTCGGCCATCGCGGCATCCTTGAGCAGGTAGCCGACGGCGCCTTTCTGCAGGGACTGGAAGACCGTCTCCGGGTCGGTGTGCATCGATAGCATCAGCACCTTGCAACCGGGCGCGTGCTTGGTCAGCAGCTGCAGCGCTTCCAGGCCGCCGACGTCGCGCATCGAAACGTCCAGCAGGATGATGTCCGGCTCCAGTTCGCGGGCCATCTCCACGGCCTGGCCGCCATCCTCGGCCTCGCCGACCACTTCGTAACCTTCCAGGTCGCTGATCATCACCCGCACGCCGGCGCGGATCAGGGCATGGTCGTCGGCCAGCAGCAGCCGGCAAGTCATTGATCCGCTCCGGCGTCACGGACGCAAAGGGGCGCGGCGAAGGCAATAGCGGATGCAAGGGTCATGTCCATCATTCCCGGCTGGGTTGTCGCAAGCGCCACGGATTGTACGGATCACTGCTCTGTGGCGTCGATCTGGTGTTATCTAGTGATTGATAATAGACAGAGTGGTTCAGGCTGGCGGCCGAGTTGCGCCTAACGGGGGGAATTAGTGTCGATTGTCGACAATCTTGGGGGAATATCAGGGATCACAGGCCCGCGACGAGCGTCGCGGACCTGCCGTGCAAGCCTCAGCCGCGGTAGTAGCGTTGCGCTACGAACGGCGTCCTGGCGACGCACATCGGCACGCGTTTGCCGCGCACGATGGCCCACACCGGGGTGTCGATCGCCGCGTGGCTGCTCTGCACATAGCCCATGGCGACCGGCGCGCCCAGGCTCGGGCCGAAGCCGCCGCTGCTGACCTGTCCGATCACCTGGCCCTGCGCGTCGACGATCTCCGCGCCTTCACGTACCGGCACGCGTTCCTGCGGCAGCAGGCCGACGCGCTTGTTCGGCGCGCCGTCGCGCTGCTGGGCGAAGATCCGCTCGGCGCCGGGGAAGCCGCCGGCGCGGGCGCCATCGGCACGCCGTGGCTTGGACATCGCCCACAGCAGGCTGGCCTCGATCGGTGTGGTGGCGGTGCTCATGTCGTGGCCGTAGAGGCATAGGCCGGCTTCCAACCGTAGCGAATCGCGGGCGCCGAGGCCGATGGGTTGTACTTCTTCCTCGGCGAGCAGCGCGCGGGCCAGCGCTTCGGCATTCTCCACCGGCACGGAAATCTCGAAACCGTCCTCGCCGGTGTAGCCGGAGCGGCTGACGAAGCAGTCGACGCCCAGCAGTTGCACGCGGCGGAACTGCATGAAGGTCATGCCCGCGACCTCGGGCGCCAGGCGCGCCAGCACGTCCACCGCCTTCGGCCCCTGCAGGGCGAGCAGGGCGCGCGCGTCGAACAGGCTTTCGATCTCGCAGCGCGCGCCGATGCGTTGCTGCAGGTGCGCCAGGTCCTGCTCCTTGCAGGCGGCGTTGACGACCAGGAACAGCGTGTCGTCGCCGAGGTTGGCGACCATCAGGTCGTCGAGGATGCCGCCGTTGTCATCGGTGAACAGCGCGTAACGCTGCATGCCCTGCGGCAGGTCGAGGATGTCCACCGGCACCAGGCTTTCCAGCGCCGCCGCGGCATCCGCGCCGCGCAGTACGATCTGGCCCATGTGCGAAACATCGAACAGCCCGGCCTTCTCGCGGGTGTGCAGGTGTTCCTTCATCACCCCGAGCGGGTACTGCACCGGCATGTCGTAGCCGGCGAACGGCACCATGCGCGCGCCGAGTTCCAGGTGCAGGGCGTGTAGCGGGGTTTTCGCCAGGGTTTCGCTGGTCATGTCGTGTGTTCCTGAACAAGAGTGGTGGGAGGGGAAAGCCCTCTCCCTGGCCCTCTCCGGCAAGCGGGAGAGGGGATTGATCGGTGTGTTGCTTCGACTGTTCCTTCCCATCCCTTGCCGGCGATCGGTCAGGGGCTGGTCGCGGCTTTTCTCCCTCTCCCGTTCACGGGAGGGGGCCGAGAGAGAGGGCAGGTCAACATTCGATGATGTTCACGGCCAGTCCGCCGCGCGCGGTTTCCTTGTATTTGCTTTTCATGTCGGCGCCGGTCTGGCGCATGGTGCGGATCACCTTGTCCAGCGAGATGAAGTGCTGGCCGTCGCCACGCAGGGCCATGCGCACGGCGTTGATCGCCTTCACCGAGCCCATCGCGTTGCGCTCGATGCAGGGCACCTGGACCAGCCCGCCGACCGGGTCGCAGGTCAGCCCCAGGTTGTGCTCCATGCCGATCTCGGCGGCGTTCTCCACCTGCTGGACACTGCCGCCCATGACTTCGCAGAGCGCGCCGGCGGCCATCGAGCAGGCCACGCCGACCTCGCCCTGGCAGCCGACTTCGGCGCCGGAGATCGAGGCGTTCTCCTTGTAGAGAATGCCGATGGCCGCGGCGGTGAGCAGGAAGCGCACCACGCCGTCTTCGTCCGCGCCGGCGATGAAGCGCATGTAGTAATGCAGCACGGCGGGAACGATGCCGGCGGCGCCGTTGGTGGGCGCGGTGACGACACGCCCGCCGCTGGCGTTTTCCTCGTTCACCGCCAGGGCGTAGAGGTTGACCCAGTCGAGCACGCTCAGCGCATCGCGCAGGTTGGCTTCCGGATTCGCGCACAGCTGCCGGTGCAGCGCGGCGGCGCGGCGCTTGACCTTGAGCCCGCCGGGCATGATGCCCTCGTTGCGGCAGCCGGCGGCGACGCAGTCCTGCATCACCTGCCAGATGCGCAGGAGACCGGCGCGGGTTTCCTGCTCCGGGCGCCAGGCGCTTTCGTTGGCGAGCATCACCTGGCTGATCGACAACCCGGATTCCGCGCAGTGGGCGAGCAGTTCGGCACCGGTGGTGAAGGGGAAGCGCAGCGGCGTGCGGTCTTCGACGATGCGATCGGCGCCGGCGGCTTCCTCGTCGACGACGAAACCGCCGCCCACCGAGTAGTACTCACGCGAGCGCAGCTGCATGCCGGCGGCGTCGAACGCGCGGAACACCAGGCCGTTCGGATGGAACGGCAGCGGCTTGCGGATCATCGCCAGGTGTTCCTTCTCGACGAAGCGGATCGGCTTTTCGCCCAGCAGCTTCAGCTCGCCGGAGGAGCGGATCGCCGCCAGCCGGCGCTCAATGGTGCTGGTGTCCACGCTGTCCGGCTGTTCGCCTTCCAGGCCGAGGAGCACTGCCTTGTCGCTGCCGTGACCCTTGCCGGTGGCGCCGAGCGAACCGTACAGCTCGACCTTGACGCCAGTGGTCGCGTCCAGCAGGCCGTCGCGCCGCAGCCCTTCGGCGAAGCGCACGGCAGCGCGCATCGGCCCGACGGTGTGCGAGCTGGAGGGGCCGATGCCGATCTTGAACAGGTCGAAAACGCTGAGGGACATGAATCACTCTTCGGTTATGGCCGGTGAGGCGCGGGACACCTCGCCAGCCAACCCTCTCCCGCGGAGAGGGTTGGCTGGCGAAAGACCGCCGATTGCGTTCCTCTCCCGTCGGGAGAGGTCCGGGGCAGGGCGATCAGGCCTCCTGGTACGCCTCGATCGACGGGCAGGCGCAGACCAGGTTGCGGTCGCCGAAGACGTTGTCGACGCGACCGACCGGCGGCCAGTACTTGGCCTCCACCAGCGACGCCAGCGGGTACACCGCCTGCTCGCGGCTGTACGGGTGGCTCCACTCGCCGACCAGCTCCGCCGCAGTGTGCGGGGCGTTCTTCAGCGGGTTGTCGTCGCTGTGCAGCGCGCCGCTCTCCACCGCGCGGATTTCCTCGCGGATGGCGATCATGGCGTCGCAGAAGCGGTCGAGCTCCTCGCGCGACTCGCTCTCGGTCGGCTCGATCATCAGCGTGCCGGCGACCGGGAAGGACATGGTCGGGGCGTGGAAGCCAAAGTCGATCAGGCGCTTGGCGACGTCATCGACGCTGACGCCGCTGGTTTCCTTGAGCGGGCGCAGGTCGAGGATGCACTCGTGGGCGACCAGGCCGTTGCTGCCGCTGTAGAGCACCGGGTAATGCTCTTCCAGGCGACGGGCGATGTAGTTGGCGTTGAGGATCGCCATCTGCGAGGCGCGGGTCAGGCCTTCGCCGCCCATCATGCGGATGTACATCCAGGTGATCGGCAGAATGCTGGCGCTGCCGAACGGCGCGGCGCTGACCGCACCTTCCTTGCGCTGCATCTGGCCGTGGCCGGGCATGAACGGCGCCAGGTGTGCCTTGACGCCGATCGGGCCGACGCCCGGGCCGCCGCCGCCGTGGGGGATGCAGAAGGTCTTGTGCAGGTTCAGGTGGGACACGTCGCCGCCGAACTTGCCCGGTGCGCAGAGGCCGACCATGGCGTTCATGTTGGCGCCGTCGATGTACACCTGGCCGCCGTTGTCGTGCACCACCGCGCAGATCTCGCGGATCGCTTCCTCGAACACGCCGTGGGTCGACGGGTAGGTGATCATCAGCGCGGCGAGGCGCGCGCGGTGTTCCTCGGCCTTCTTGCGCAGGTCATCGACGTCGACGTTGCCACGCGTGTCGCAGGCGACCACGACCACGCGCATGCCGACCATGCTGGCGGTGGCGGGGTTGGTGCCGTGGGCCGAGGCGGGGATCAGGCAGATGTCGCGCTGCACGTCGCCACGGCTGTGGTGGTAGGCGCGGATCGCCAGCAGGCCGGCGTATTCGCCCTGGGAGCCGGCGTTCGGCTGCAGCGAGATGGCGTCGTAGCCGGTGGCGGCGCAGAGCATGCGCTCCAGGTCGTCGGTCAACTGGGTGTAGCCCTGGCTCTGCTCGACCGGTGCGAACGGGTGCAGGCTGCCGAATTCGGCCCAGGTGATCGGGATCATTTCGCTGGCGGCGTTGAGCTTCATGGTGCAGGAGCCCAGCGGGATCATCGTGCGGTCCAGCGCCAGGTCCTTGTCGGCGAGCTTGCGCAGGTAGCGCATCAGCTCGGTTTCCGAGTGGTAGCGGTTGAACACGGCGTGCTGCAGGAAGCCCGACTGGCGCAGCAGCGCGGCCGGCAGGCGGCTTTCGGCGGAGGCGAGGGCGGCGAAGTCCGGCCGCGCGCCGTCGGCGAAGATCGCCCAGAGCGCTTCCACGTCGGCCGGCGTGGTGGTTTCGTTGAGCGACAGGCCCAGGCGTCCGGCGTCGATCTCGCGCAGGTTGATCCGCGCCTCGCGCGCCTTGGCGTGCAGCGCGGCGGTCTTCTCGCCCGTGGCCAGCGTCAGGGTATCGAAGAAGCTCTCCTGCTCGACGGCGTAGCCCATCTCGGACAGGCCGGCGGCGAGGATCGCGGTCAGGCCGTGCACGCGCTGGGCGATCTGCGTCAGCCCCTGCGGGCCGTGATAGACGGCGTACATGCTGGCGATGTTGGCCAGCAGCACCTGCGCGGTGCAGATGTTGCTGGTGGCCTTCTCGCGGCGGATGTGCTGCTCGCGGGTCTGCATCGCCAGGCGCAGTGCCGGCTTGCCGAAGCGGTCCACGGAGACGCCCACCAGGCGCCCCGGCATGTCGCGCTTGAAGGCGTCGCGGGTGGCGAAGTAGGCGGCGTGCGGGCCGCCGAAGCCGAGCGGTACGCCGAAGCGCTGGGCGGTGCCGAGGGCGACGTCGGCGCCGAACTCGCCGGGTGGGGTGAGCAGGGTCAGCGCCAGCAGGTCGGCGGCGACCGCCACCAGCGCATTGGCGGCGTGGAAACGCTCGACCAGCTCGCGGTAGTCGAAGATGTCGCCGTCGGCGCCGGGGTACTGCAGCAGCGCGCCGAAGTAGGCGCTGGCGTCGTCGATCTCGCGCTCGTCGCCGACCACCACCTCGATGCCCAGTGGCTCGGCACGGGTGCGCAGCACGTCGAGGGTCTGCGGCAGGCAGTGCCGGGAGGCGAAGAAGGCGTTGCTCGCCTTGTTCTTCGCCAGGCGCTTGCAGAAGGTCATCGCCTCGGCGGCAGCGGTGGCTTCGTCGAGCAGCGAGGCGTTGGCGATCGGCAGGCCGGTGAGGTCGATGATCAGCGTCTGGAAGTTCAGCAGCGCTTCCAGGCGACCCTGGGAAATCTCCGGCTGATACGGGGTGTAGGCGGTGTACCAGGCCGGGTTTTCCAGCAGGTTGCGCAGGATTGGCGCCGGCGTGTGGGTGCCGTAGTAACCCTGGCCGATGTAATGGGTGAACAGCTGGTTCTTCGCGGCGATAGCCTTGATCTCGGCCAGGGCCGCGGCTTCGCTCTGGCCGGCCGGCAGGTCGAGCACGCTGGTGCCCTTGATGCTTTCCGGGATCACGCTGGCGGACAGCGCTTCCAGCGAGTCGTAGCCCAGGCTCTGCAGCATGGCGGCGGTATCGGCCTCGCGCGGGCCGATGTGGCGGGCGATGAATTCGTTCTGCGTGCTCAGTTCGGTCATGGATCAGGCCTCGGCGTTGGCTTTCAGCAGGCGGTCGTAGGCAGCTTGGTCGAGCAGGCCGGCCACCGCATCCACATCGGACGGGCGGAAGCGGAAGAACCAGCCGCCCTCCAGCGGTTGCTCGTTGACCCGTTCCGGGCTGGCTTCCAGCTCCGGGTTGATCTCCACGACTTCACCCGCCAGCGGCATGACGATGTTGCTCGCCGCCTTCACCGATTCGAGTACCGCGACTTCGGCGCCGGCCTCGTAGGCCTGCAACTCGGGGAGTTGCACGAAGACCACGTCGCCGAGTGCATCCTGGGCGAACGCGGTGATGCCGACGGTGACCAGGCCATCGCTGTCCAGACGCAGCCATTCGTGATCGACGGTGAAACGCAACTCGCTCATGTGAACTCCTGTTGGCGGCTTCCCGCTGCTGTGGCGGGATAAACGGTGCGCCCAGGCATGGGGCGCGGTTGCGCAGGTCATAGCAAGCCGGGTGCCATGATAAAAATATCGTTATTTATCAGTATCATAGGTATTTCAGGCGGCGGCGTGGCGCACCGTGCTGTAGCGAAATCGCTACGCGGCCAATGGTTTCCGTGGAAATCAGAGCCTAGAGCCTGCGCAGGCTGTGTCGATGGCTCTGTTTGTAGTGATATCGCTACGCTGTTTCGATATCGATACGGGCTCTCAAGCCGTCAGGCCTTGCCCGGAATGCCGTACTTGCGCAGGCGCTGGGCGATGGCTGTGTGCGAGGTCTGCAGCCGCTGCGCCAGTTGCCGGCTGGAAGGGTAGCTGGCGTAGAGCTTTTCCAGCAGCGCGCGCTCGAAGTCGCCGACCGCCTGTTCCAGGCTGCCGACCTCGCCTTCGCCCTGCCGCGCCACCTCGGTCCCGGCGATGTCCAGGTCGTCGATATCCACCAGGTTGCTCTCGCTGATCGCGGCGGCGCGGAAGATCACGTTCTGCAACTGACGCACGTTGCCCGGCCAGCGGTTGGCCAGCAGCGCCGGATAGGTGCCGGGCGCCAGGCGGCAGGGCGGGCGCTGGATCTGGGCGCAGGCCTGGGCCATGAAGTGTCCGGCGAGCAGGAGAATATCCTGGCCGCGGTCGCGCAGCGGCGGCACGTCCAGCTTGAGCACGTTGAGGCGGTAGAAGAGGTCCTCGCGAAAGCTGCCGTCGCCGACCATCTTTTCCAGGTCGCGGTGGGTGGCGCTGAGGATGCGCACGTCCACCTTCACTTCGCGTTCGCCGCCGACCCGGCGGAAACTGCCGTCGCTGAGAAAGCGCAGCAGCTTGGCCTGCAGGTAGGGCGACATCTCGCCAATCTCGTCGAGGAACACGGTGCCTTTATTGGCCAGCTCCAGCAGGCCCGGCTTGCCACCGCGGGCGGCACCGGTGAAAGCGCCAGGGGCGTAGCCGAAGAGCTCGCTCTCGGCGAGGTTTTCCGGCAGCGCGGCGCAGTTCAGCGCGAGGAAGGGCGCATTGCGCCGGCTGCTGGCGGCGTGGCAGGCGCGGGCCACCAGCTCCTTGCCGGTGCCGGTTTCGCCGTGGATCAGCAGCGGCGCGTCGAGCACCGCGACCCGTTGCGCGCGGGCTTTGAGCGTGCGCAACGGTGGCGAGTCGCCGAGCAAGGCATCGAAGCCCTCGGCGTGGTCGTGGTGCAGCGCCGCCAGGCGTTCGCCGATGCGGCTCGGCGAGTACAGAGTGAGCAGGCCGCCGGCGAGATGGCGCTGGTCGGTTTCGACGGCCTCGGTGATCGGCATCGCGTCGAGCAGCAGCGCCTGGCCGTTGAGGGTGACTTCGCGCAGCGGGAGGCGGAAGTGCTCGTCCAGCAGCGCCTGTTGCAGTTGCGCGTCGGCGAACAGCTCGCCCAGCGTCTCGCCTTCGAGCTGGCGCCCGCACACCGTGATCAGCGCCGGGTTCGCCAGCAGCACCCGGCAATTGGCGTCCACCGCCAGCACCGGATCAGCCATGGCGGCGAGCAGCGCGTCGAGCTGCAGGCGGCGGTGCTGGCCGGGCAGGATGTCGACCACGTTCACCGCCTGCACGCCGCTGACGTTGAACAGCGCGCCGCGCAGTTCGTCGAGCACCTGGGCGCTCAGGGTTGGCGCATCGATGTAGACGTTCGGCGGCACCATCTCGACGGCGTCGAGGTTGAGGTTGCGCCCGCCGAGGAGGGCCAGCACCTCCTGGGTGATGCCGACGCGATCGATGAAGGTGACGTGGATGCGCATGGAAATCCGGGTTCGTGAACGAACGCGAATTATGCCCGCTACGTCGCCCCGGTGCGACGCCATGTAGTCCATCGGGAGCGGCTTGGTGAGGGGTGGCCTTATGCTACAATCCGCGCCCGGCCGGCTCCCAGACGCCGGTCTGCAGGCGATGCCTGCCTCCCCGAGTCACCTTGTACCCCGTCGCTCGGCATTCTGTTTCGAAGGAAAATCATGACGTTCACAGCCCCGGACAGCGTGTCCGAGCAGATAGCGCGGCATATCGCCGAGCGGATCATCCATGGCCAACTCAAGGAGCGCGAGCGTATCCAGGAGATCAAGGTGGTCAAGGCGCTCAATGTCAGCCGTGGCTCGGTGCGCGAGGCGCTGCTGATTCTCGAGCGTCGGCACATGGTGGACATCCTGCCGCGACGCGGTGCCCAGGTCTGCGAGCTGACCCCGCATCACGTGAAGTCCCTGTATGCGCTGGTGACCGAGCTGTACATCCTGCTCAGCGACGCCGTTGCCGATCGCTGGCGGCGCCCGGAAGAGCTGCAGCCCTTCGTCGAGGTGCAGCAGCGCCTGATGCGGGGCATGCAGCACGAGGATGCCGATGTATTCATCGAGGCCAGCATGGAAGCCGTAGCCGCCACCTTCCCGTTCGCCGACAACCCCTACCTGCAAAGCGTGGTCGAGAACCTGCAGCCGGCGATCGCGCGCACCTATCACCTGGCGATCAATGGGCATCCGGAAGAGATGAAGGAAATGATGAACGCCTACGGCCACCTGTTTCAGGCGGTGATCGATCGCAATCCGCCGCGTATTCGTGAGGTAGTCGCCCGCTATTGCCAGCATAATTGCCAGATGGTGCTGGCTGCTCTGGCCAAGCGCTGAACGAATCCCCGGGGGCGAGGCGGCACATGCGGTTGAAAAGCATCAAGCTGGCGGGCTTCAAATCCTTCGTCGACCCGACCACCGTGAGCTTTCCCAGCAACATGGCCGCCGTGGTCGGGCCTAACGGGTGTGGCAAGTCGAACATCATCGACGCCGTGCGCTGGGTGATGGGCGAGAGTTCGGCGAAGAATCTGCGCGGCGAGTCGATGACCGACGTCATCTTCAACGGCTCCAACACCCGCAAGCCGGTGACTCAGGCCAGCATCGAGCTGATCTTCGACAACTCCGACGGCAGCCTGACCGGCGAATACGCCGCCTTCGCGGAAATCTCCATCCGCCGCCGGGTCACCCGCGACGCGCAGAACACCTACTTCCTCAACGGCGTGAAATGCCGTCGCCGCGACATCACCGACATCTTCCTCGGCACCGGCCTGGGCCCGCGCAGCTACTCGATCATCGAGCAGGGGATGATCTCCAAGCTGATCGAGGCCAAGCCCGAGGACCTGCGCAACTTCATCGAGGAAGCCGCCGGCATCTCCAAGTACAAGGAGCGCCGCCGCGAGACCGAGAGCCGCATCCGCCGCACCCACGAGAACCTCGCGCGCCTGACCGACCTGCGCGAAGAGCTGGAGCGCCAGCTCGAACGCCTGCACCGGCAGGCGCAGTCGGCGGAGAAATACCAGGAATACAAGGCCGAGGAGCGTCAGCTCAGGGCCCAGCTCGCCGGCCTGCGCTGGCGTGCGCTGAACGAACAGGTCGGCCAGCGCGAAGCGGTGATCGGCGATCAGGAGGTCGGCTTCGAGGCGCTGGTCGCCGAACAGCGCAACGCCGATGCCAGCATCGAGCGTCTGCGCGACGGTCACCACGAGCTGTCCGAGCGCTTCAATCAAGTCCAGGGCCGCTTCTATTCCGTGGGCGGAGACATCGCCCGCGTCGAGCAGAGCATCCAGCACGGCCAGCAGCGCCTGCGCCAGTTGCAGGACGACCTGCGCGAAGCCGAGCGCGCGCGCCTGGAAACCGAATCCCACCTGGGCCACGACCGCACGCTGCTGGCGACCCTCGGTGAAGAGCTGGCGGTCCTCGAACCCGAGCAGGAAATGGCCAGCGCCGCGGCCGAAGAGTCGGCGGCGATGCTCGAAGACGCCGAGGCCGGCATGCACGGCTGGCAGGAACAGTGGGACAGCTTCAACCAGCGCAGCGCCGAGCCGCGCCGTGCCGCCGAAGTGCTGCAGGCGCGCCTCCTGCAGCTGGAGCAGAGCCTGGAGCGGCTGGCCGAACGCCGCCGTCGTCTGGATGACGAGCGCGCCTTGCTTGCCGCCGACCCGGACGATACGGCGATCCTCGAAC
Organism: Pseudomonas sp. UBA6310; assembly: GCF_002438225.1. NCBI lineage: Bacteria > Pseudomonadati > Pseudomonadota > Gammaproteobacteria > Pseudomonadales > Pseudomonadaceae > Pseudomonas > Pseudomonas sp. UBA6310. The sequence continues at coordinate 52,427 of NZ_DJTK01000015.1, forward strand.
TGAGCGAGCAACTGGCCGTCAGCGACATGCACCTCGAGGAGCTCCAGGCCGCCGAGCAGGCGCTGGCCGAACGGCTCGAGCAACTGCGCGGCGAGCTGCAGCAAGCGACGCGCGAGCAGCAGCAGGCGCAGGGCGACCTGCAACGCCTCGACGGTCGCATCGCATCGCTGGAAGCGCTGCAGCAGGCGGCGCTGGACCCGGGCAAGGGAACCGGCGAATGGCTGCGCGAGCAGCACCTGGATCGCCATCCGCGCCTGGCCGAGGGGCTGCGCGTCGAGCCGGGCTGGGAGCTGGCGGTGGAAACCGTGCTCGGCGCCGACCTGCAGGCGGTGTTGCTGGACGACTTCGCCGGGCTCGACCTGCAGGGCTTCCAGCAGGGCGACCTGCGCCTGCTCGATCCGGGCAAACCCTCCGCACGCCATCCGGGCAGCCTGCTGGACAAGGTCGAGGCGCCGGTCGATCTGGCGCCCTGGCTGGCCCGGGTACGGCCGGTGGAAAGCCTCGATGCGGCGCTCGCCGGCCGCGCTGCGCTGGGCGAGGGCGAAAGCCTGATCAGCCGCGGCGGCTACTGGGTCGGCCGGCACTTTTTACGAGTGCGCCGTGCCAGCGAGGCGGAAAGCGGCCTGCTCGCCCGCGGCCAGGAGCTGGAGCGCCTGCAGGCCGATCGCGGCGAACGCGAAGCGAGCTTGGAGCAACTCGACGAGCGCCTGCAGCAACGGCGCGATGAGCAGCGCAGCCAGGAGGACGCGCGCGAGCGCCAGCGGCGCCTGCTGCAGGACGAAGCGCGCCAGCAGGGCGAACTCAAGGCGCAGCTGTCTGCGCGCCAGGCCAGGCTCGAACAGCTGACCCTGCGTCGCCGGCGCCTCGAAGAAGAACTCGGCGAGCTGGATGAGCAGCGCGCGCTGGAGCACGAGCAACTCGGCGAAGCGCGCCTGCAGTTGCAGGACGCCCTGGACGCGATGGCCACGGACAGCGAGCAGCGCGAGCAGCTGCTGGCGCAGCGCGACGCCTTGCGCGAGCGCCTCGACCGCGTCCGCCAGGAAGCCCGGCAGCACAAGGACAACAGCCATCAGCTGGCGGTGCGCGCCGGTTCGCTGAAGGCCCAGCACGATTCCACCCGGCAGGCGCTGGAGCGTCTGGAGCAGCAGTTCGAGCGCGTCATCGAACGCCGCGAGCAGCTCAGCCTCAATCTGGAGGAGGGCGAGGCGCCGCTGGAGGAACTGCGCATCAAGCTCGAGGAACTGCTCGAACGGCGCATGGGCGTGGAGGAAGAACTCAAGCAGGCGCGCCTGGCGCTGGAAGATGCCGATCGCGAGCTGCGCGACGCCGAGAAGCGCCGCACTCAGGCCGAACAGCAGGCGCAACTGCTGCGCGGCCAGCTGGAACAGCAGCGCATGGAATGGCAGGCGCTGACGGTGCGTCGCAAGGCCCTGCAGGAGCAGCTGCTCGAGGACGGCTACGACCTCCACGGCGTGCTCGGCAGCCTGCCCGCCGAGGCCAGCGAAAAGGGCTGGGAGGAGGAACTGGAGCGGCTCGCCGCGCGTATCCAGCGCCTCGGGCCGATCAACCTGGCGGCGATCGACGAATACCAGCAGCAGTCCGAGCGCAAGCGCTACCTGGATGCGCAGAACGCCGACCTCGTCGAAGCGCTGGATACCCTGGAAAACGTCATCCGCAAGATCGACAAGGAAACCCGCAACCGCTTCAAGGAAACCTTCGACCAGATCAACGGCGGGTTGCAGGCGCTGTTCCCGAAAGTCTTCGGCGGCGGCCAGGCCTATCTGGAACTAACCGGCGAAGATTTACTCGATACCGGGGTGGCGATCATGGCGCGCCCGCCGGGCAAGAAGAACAGCACGATTCACCTGCTGTCCGGCGGCGAAAAGGCACTCACGGCGTTGGCGCTGGTGTTCGCGATCTTCCAGCTCAATCCCGCGCCGTTCTGCATGCTCGACGAAGTGGACGCGCCGCTGGACGACGCCAACGTCGGCCGCTATGCCAGGCTGGTCAAGGAGATGTCGGAAACCGTGCAGTTCATCTACATCACCCACAACAAGATCGCCATGGAGATGGCCGATCAATTGATGGGGGTGACGATGCACGAGCCCGGTTGTTCGCGACTGGTGGCGGTGGACGTCGAAGAGGCGGTTGCGTTGGTCGAAGCCTGAGCGAAGCACTGCACTTTAACCGTTCGTCGTGCTAGCTTAGGGACCCATTTCAGTATGCGCGGAAAACACCTGTAAGAACATACAGTTGCCGCGTTTCAAGGGGCAGGATGCCCTTCTTCATTTTTCATATTCAAGGTAGGGGTCATAGGATTTCATGGAGCTGCGCTATTGGCTGATCGTTGTCGGTATCATCGTAATCGTCGGCATCCTGTTCGATGGCTGGCGGCGCATGCGCGGCGGTAAAGGCAAACTCAAGTTCAAGCTCGACCGTAGTTTCTCCAACCTCCCCGATGACGAAGGCGCCCCCGAACTGCTCGGCCCGCCGCGGGTGATCGAGCGCAACGCGCACAGCGAACCGCAGCTGGACGAAGCCGATCTTCCCTCCATGAGCGCGCGTGAAGGCAAGCGTCGCGGCGAGCCGCGCCAGGGCGACCTGGAGCTGGGCAGCGAAGAGCCGGTGCCGACCCTGCTCAGCCCCGTCGACGAAGACCTCGCTGCCAGCAAAGGCGAACCCCGCGACCTGCCACCGGTCGAGGAAGTGCTGGTGATCAACGTGATTTCCCGCGACGCGCTCGGCTTCAAGGGCCCGGCGCTGTTGCAGAACATCCTCGAAAGCGGGCTGCGCTTCGGCGAGATGGACATCTTCCATCGTCACGAAAGCATGGCCGGCAACGGCGAAGTGCTGTTCTCCATGGCCAATGCGGTCAAGCCGGGCACCTTCGATCTGGACGACATCGACCTGTTCAGCACGCCGGCGGTGAGCTTCTTCCTCGGCCTGCCAGGCCCGCGCCATCCCAAGCAGGCCTTCGACGTGATGGTCGCCGCCGCGCGCAAACTGTCCCAGGAGCTCAACGGCGAGCTGAAGGACGACCAGCGCAGCGTGCTGACCGCGCAGACCATCGAGCACTACCGCCAGCGCATCGTCGAGTTCGAGCGCCGCGGGCTGACGATGAGACGCTGATTCGTTTCCTGGCCAGGGACCTCGCGCCCCTCGCCGCCAGTCAAAGAGAGCAGCCCTGGCTGCTCTTTTGCTTTTTCGAGACCCGAGAATGACCGACGCCGCCCTACCTGCCCAGCAGGCCGCCGAACGCATCGCCGCCCTGCGCAGCGAGATCGATGCGCATAACTACCGCTATTACGTCCTCGACGAGCCGAGCGTGCCGGACGCCGAGTACGACCGCCTGTTCAAGGAACTTCGCGCCCTGGAGGCCGAGCATCCCGAACTGGTTACCGCCGAGTCGCCGACCCAGCGTGTCGGGGGCGAAGCGCTGGCGGCGTTCGGCCAGGTGCGCCACGAAGTGCCGATGCTCAGCCTGGGCAACGCCTTCGAGGAGCAGGACCTGCTGGACTTCGACCGCCGCGTGCGCGAAGGCCTGGACCTGCCGGCCGGCGATCTGTTCGGCGGCGGCGCCGAGGTGGAGTACAGCTGCGAGCCCAAGCTCGACGGGCTGGCGGTGAGCCTTCTCTACGAAAACGGCCAACTGGTGCGCGGCGCCACGCGCGGCGACGGCAGCACCGGCGAAGACATCAGCGCCAACGTGCGCACCGTGCGCAACATTCCCCTCAAGTTGCACGGCAGCGGCTGGCCGGCGGTGCTGGAAGTGCGCGGCGAAATCTACATGCCCAAGGCGGGCTTCGAGGCGCTCAACGCGCGGCAGCTGGAGAACGGCGGCAAGACCTTCGCCAACCCGCGCAACGCCGCCGCCGGCAGCCTGCGCCAACTCGATCCGCGGATCACCGCGTCACGCCCGCTGGAGCTCTGCGCCTACGGTGTCGGGCGCAGCGATGGCGGTTTGCCGGGCAATCACATCGACATGCTCAAGGCGCTGAAGGGCTGGGGCCTGCCGATCAGCCGCGAGCTGAAGCTGGCAAGGGGCATCGCCGAATGCCGGGCCTACTACCAGGCGATCGGCGAGAAGCGCGATGCGCTGGCCTACGAGATCGACGGCGTGGTCTTCAAGGTCAACGACTTCGCCCAGCAGCGCGAACTGGGCTTCCGCGCGCGTGAGCCGCGCTGGGCTATCGCGCACAAGTTCCCGGCGCGCGAGGAAATCACCGAGCTGCTGGGCGTCGAGTTCCAGGTTGGCCGTACCGGCGCGATCACCCCGGTGGCGCGGCTGAAACCGGTGCAGGTGGCGGGCGTGACGGTGTCCAACGCGACCCTGCACAACATGGACGAAGTGGCGCGCCTGGGGGTGATGATCGGCGACAGCGTGATCGTCCGTCGCGCCGGCGACGTGATTCCGCAGATTCTCGGCGTGATCGCCGAGCGCCGCCCGGCCGATGCGCGCGCGGTGCATGTCCCGGGGCGTTGCCCGGTGTGCGGCTCGGCCGTCGAGCGTACCCAGCTGATCAAGCGCAGCAAGGGCCGCGAATCGGTCAGCGAAGGCTCGATCTATCGCTGCGTCGGGCGGCTCGCCTGTCAGGCGCAACTCAAGCAGGCGATCATCCATTTCGTCTCGCGCCGCGCCATGGATATCGACGGCCTGGGCGACAAGATCGTCGAGCAACTGGTGGACAAGGGCCTGGTGGCGTCGCCGGCGGACCTCTATACGCTGACCTACGAACAGGTCGTCGAGCTGGAAGGCTTCGCCGAGCTGTCGACGAAGAACCTGCTGGCGTCCATCGACAAGAGCCGCACGCCCAGCCTGGCGCGCTTCATCTTCGCCCTCGGCATTCCCGATGTGGGCGAAGAGACGGCGAAGTTGCTGGCCCGCGCCCTCGGTTCGCTGGAACGCATCGGCAAGGCGTTGCCCGAAGTGCTCACCTACCTGCCGGACGTGGGCGGCGAAGTGGCCCACGAGATCCACAGCTTCTTCGAGGACGCGCACAACCGCGAGGTGATCGCCCAGTTGCGCGAGCGCGGCGTCAGGTTCCAGGAGGAGGGCGAGCTGCACGCCGAATTCGCCGCCTGCGCGAGCCTGGCCGGCTTCATCGACAAGCTGAACATTCCCTTCATCGCCGCCACCGGCGCGGAACGACTGGCGACCCGCTTCGGCTCGCTGGAGGCGATCATCGGCGCCGACTGGCTCGACCTGCGCCAGGTCGAACGGCTCAACGAGAAGGCCGCGCGCGCGCTGCGCGATTTCTTCGACGCGCCGGAAAACGCCGAACGCGCGCGCGCCATCGAGGCGCAGCTGCGCGAGTTCGGCATGCACTGGGACAGCGAGCGCAAAGCTGCCGCCGGGCTGCCATTGGCCGGCCAGACCTGGGTGCTCACCGGCACGCTGGAGGCGATGAGCCGCGACGTGGCCAAGGAGCGGCTGGAGGCGCTGGGTGCCAAGGTCGCCGGCTCGGTATCGGCGAAGACCCACTGCGTCGTCGCCGGGCCGGGCGCCGGCTCCAAGCTGACCAAGGCCAACGAGCTGGGACTCAAGGTGCTGGACGAGGCGCAGTTCATCGCCGAGCTGGAAACGCTGCAGCAGTAGGCCGGTCTTCGTTGGTGCCTGATGTCCGGGCGACGTGTGACGGCTTCGGCCGCTGCACGTAAGGCGATGACGCGGCTCCGCCAGGCGCCTACGCGTCACCGAGTCGCCGTCGTCTCCGCGGCGTTGCGATGGTCGGCAACACCCGGCGCGTTGTCCGCCCCGCCTGCTCCCAGCGCCTTGTACAAGGCGATTTCCCCGCGCCGTTGCGCCAGTTGGCTGAGGGCCAGCGTATCGCGCGCCTGATTCAGGCTGCGCTGCGCCACCAGCACCGGCAGGTAGGCGCTCAACCCGCGCGCATAGAGTTGGGTCGCCTGTTGCTCGGCCTGGTGACTGTCGGCCACGGCCTTCTGCAGCGCGACTTGCCGCTGGCGTTCGCTGTTCCATGCGGTCAAGGCGTCCTCCACGTCGCGCAGCGCCGCACGCAGGTCCCGCTCGTAGAGGCGCCGGACGGCGTCGGTATTGGCCTGTGCCGCGGTCACGCCTGCCCGCGTGCGTCCGCCGTCGTAGAGCGACTGGCTGCCTTGCATCGCCGCCGACCATGCCAGGCTGGCGCCGGAGAACAGGTCGTGGATGACGCTGGCGCTGGTGCCGAGCCCTAAGGGAATGCGGAAACTGGGAAAACGTTGGGCCTCGGCCACGCCGATCTGCGCGGTGGCGGCGGCCAGGCGGCGTTCGTCCGCGCGCAGGTCGGGGCGTTGGCGAATGACGTCCGAAGGCAGCGACAGCGGCAAATCGGCTGGCATGGGCAGCGCGGGAGCGGGCGTGGCCAGGGCGGCACGCCAGTCGCCGGGAAACCCGCCCGCCAGCACGCCTATGGCATGGCTGAAATGGGCGATGTCCGCGTCAAGCAGGGGCGGTTGCGCCTCGGCCATTTCGCGCTCGGCGCGGGCTTGGGTGACATCGGCCAGCGTGCCCAGGCCGCTGCGCTGCGCCTGTTCGGCCAAGCGCTCGGCTTCGGCCAGCGTGCGGATGTTGTCCTGCGCAATGAGCAGGCGCTGTTGCGCGGTACGCAGCCCGGCGTAATCGGACACCACCTCGGCCACCAGGCTCACCTGCAGCGCACGACGGTCCTCGGCCAGCGCCTGGATGCCGGCGTCGGCGGCCTCGACCGCGCGGCGCGTGCCGCCGAACAGGTCCGGCTCCCAACTGGCATCGAAGCCCAGGTGCCAGGTCCGCGCCTGTCCGCCAGGCTGTGAGCCGAGTGCCTCGCTGCCACGTGCGGCCTCGCCGGCAAAGCCGATCGAGACCTCGGGTAGGGCGGCCGCGGCGATCTGCACACGCTCGGCGCGGGCCTGGCGCAGGCGCGCCAGGGCGATGTCCAGGTCCTGGTTGTGCGCCAGGGTCTGGTCGACCAACTGGTCGAGCAGGGGATCCTGGGACGCGCGCCACCAGGTTCGCAGCCCCTCCTGATCGCTGCCGGGCACGATGGCATCGGCCTCGATCCAGTTCGCCGGCACCTCCGGCGTCGGCGCCCGATAATCCGGGCCCACTGGGGTGCAGCCGACGAGGGTTGCCAGCAGCGAGGTCAGCAGCAGGGCCTGCCGAAGACGTGATGGCGTGCGAGGGATCGATGCGTGCATGGCGTTGCCCTCACATCCACCGGTGCAGCAGCGAGATCAGCCGGCCATGCGGCAGCGAAGTGCCTTCCGAGGGCGTGACCTCGATGCTGCCGGTCATGCCGGCTGCCAGCACGACGTCTTGCGGGACATGCTCGAATTCGATGCGCACGGGAATGCGCTGCGCCAGCCGGACCCAACTGAAGCTGGGCTCCACGCTCGGCAGGCCCTGCGCGTCGGCCTGCTGGTTGCTGTCGGTGATGCCCCGCCCGATGCTCGCCACCCGCCCCGGCAACACCGGGTCGAAGCCCATCAGGCGGATGCGCGCCGCCGCGCCGGGCTGGATGCCGTGCAGCTTGGTTTCCTCGAAATACCCGGTGATCCAGAAGCTGCGGGCGTCGATCAGGGCGATGTTCGGCTGGCCCGCGACGGCGTAGTCGCCCTTGTTCAAGCGCAGGTGCGTGACGTAGCCATCGGTCGGTGCGCGCAGCACGGTGTGCGCCAGGTCCAGCTTCGCCCTGTCCACGGCGACCTGCGCGCTGCGCAGTTCGGCCTGGGCGATGGCCATCGCCTGGTTCGCGCGCTGGATGTCCTCGGCGGGCACCAGGCGTTCCATGCCGCGGCGGCGCCGCGCCTCCTCGGTCTTCTGGCGCAGCGACACGTCCGCCGCCGCCCACTGCGCCTCGGCCTGGGCCAAGGCCAGCGCGAAGCTGGCGCTGTCGATGCGGTAGAGCACGTCGCCCTGTTTGACGTATTGGTCGTCCGTGACCGGAACCTCGGCGACGGTGCCTGACACCTCGGGGGCGATGCGCACGATTTGCGCGCTGACCCGGCCGTCGCGGGTCCAGGGTGCGACGACATAGGCGCTCCACAGCGCGCTGACCAGCAGGACGGCAGCGATGACCATCGCGAGGGTGAATCCTGCCCGTAGCAGTTTGGCGGGGAATGAACGTTCAGACATAAAGCACCAGAAGGGAAACGAGGCAGAGGGACATGGCGAACTCGAACAGGCCCGGATGCCAGACCCGGCGCAGCACTCCGCTGCGCGCGAGCACGAAGCGAAGGCCCAGGTGGATCGGCAGGGCCACGCAGGCGTAGACGAAGAAGGGCGGCAGGTAGATGCCGGCCAAGGAGAACTCACTGAGCATGGGCGTGGCCTCCAGAGGTCGGTACGACGGTGTCCGCATGGCGCTCCAGCAGCGCGGCGATGTCGAGCAACACGACCGTCACTCGGCGGACGTCATCCATCGCGGTGTTGGAGTGCGCCGGCAAACGCGCCAGGGAGGTCGCCGCGCGGCGGGCATGGCCTGCGGCCCGAGCCGGATCAGCGGCGCGCTGGCGCATATGGCGCAGCGTGCGCGCCACCACGCGCGGCCATTCGGCATCCTGTTGCGCCTCGCGCAGCCAGCGTCGCAGGCGCAGGACTTCCCGACCCAGATGCAGGCTGTTCAGCGCCTGGGCGATGGCGCGATCCATCGCCTGCGGCTGCGTCCTGAGCAAGGCCCCGAGTTGCGCGATGCGGTGCTGCTGGCGCCATTGCCAGGCTTGCGCATCGGCCGGCTCGTCGCGCAAGGTGCCCAGCGCTTCGTCGCGGATGCGCTGGCGCAGGCGCGTGACGTCGCGTATCGGATTGCGCGGCAGCACGATCCTGAAGCCCAACAGGGTGAAACAGGTCGCCAGAATCCAGGCCACGGCGCTATTGAGGAACAGCGCGAAGTCGTAGCGCATCGGGTTGTCCGGCGCCGCCAGCGATGTGAATGCGACCAGGTAGGCCACACCCGCCAAGGCATGCCGCGGCATCGTCGTGGCATACACGCCGGGGAGCCAGAACAGGCATAGGACCACCAGCAGCAGCGGTAGGCCGCCGAGGTGCGGCAACACGATGAAGGTGCACAGGAAGGCCATCGCCACGGCGGCCACCGTGCCCTTGATGAATTCGACGGCGCCCAGCACGGGCTGGGGCGCGGTGGACAACAGCGCACAGGCGGCTGCCAATCCGGCCAGCATCATGTTGCCGTCGGTCCAGCCCGTGGCGATCCAGAAGGCGCCGCCCATCAGTACGGTCAGCAAGGCGCGTACGCCATTCTCGAGGGCTGCTGCGGTGTCGCGGTGAAACGGCACGGAGACGCGCGCCGGTGTCGGCCTGGGCTGGTGAAAACGTTCGATGCCCTCGAGGGCTTGCCGGTAATCGTCGAGCTGCTCGATCAGGCGATCGCCTGCGATCATCAGCGCGGCCTGCCCGTCGGCGTCGTCCATCGAGGTCGCGGTGAGCGCGGCCACCAGCCGGGCGCGCAACTCGGCCAGCCGCAGGATGGCAAGCGCTCTTCCGGCCGGGCCGGGTCCCCGCTCCAGCACCTGCCCGACCTCCCGCCATGTCTGTTCCCAGTCCGGCTGCAACGCGCCCAGCGCAGCGAGGCCGGCGCGGTGTCCGCGCAGGGGCGGCGTGCCGCCCACCAAGGCGGAGAACATCGACACCATCGTGTGTCGCACCGTGCCGGCACGATGGGCGAGATCGGCGGATTCGGCCTTGCCCAGCGCCAGCAGATCGTCCACGCCATAAATCTCGGCGAGGAGGTTGCGCCGATCTGCGTCCAGGGGCTTTCCGCCGGGTACGGCGCTGCCTCGAATGGCCTGGTGATGCGTCGCCAGCACGTTTGCCGTAGCGGCCGTGAGGCGGTCGAGCAGCGCGGCCAGGCGGCTATGCACGCTGCGGCTGCTGAGCGTGGCCGAGGCCAGCGCCAGGCAGACCACGCCGGTCAGCACGGACGCGCCGCGCCCCATCACCTGGTCGAAGGTGAGTTCCGGATGCTGCATGGCGCCGTAGGCCGCCAGGCCCACGGTGTAGCCCGCCAGCGTCGCACCGTAGGCCCGGAAATGACGCAGCAGCGTCATGCCCGCCACACAGATTCCCAGCCACAGGCCAAAGCCGAGCAGGAACAGCCACGGCATCTGCCCGAAGGCGCTCATCAGCACGAAGGCCGCCAGCATGCCGACCAGCGTGCCCAGGACCCGCCACGTCCCCTTGCCGATCACGCCGCCCTGGATGGGGTTGATGACGAGCAGAACGCTGGAGGCCGCCGCGTAGGGTGCGTGCAGTTTCAGTAGATAGGCCACCACCAGAGCCAGGCAGGCGGCCAGCAGCGAACGCATCACATAGGTTGCACGGGGTGTCGTCAGATCCAGATACGGCAGCCCGCGCGCCAGCCTTTCCCAACGCCGCGAGCGCGGTGGAACGTCGCCCGAATCCGCGTCAGGCACATTCGCCGAATGCATCATTCAACCCTTCCTGCGGTGACCGATGCGCATCACCGTAGGCAGGGCCAACGATTTCGAAAAGTGAATTTATTGCACTCACATGGGTGCGCTAAACGCACGCATAGGAGCAGGCCCTGCGCTATGGCTTGGCGCGCTTCGCCGTCTGCGCCTGGCTTTCGTTGCAGAGCGTATGAATGGTCTGTCGCAACCATTGATGGGCCGGGTCGCTCTCCAGGCGCGGGTGCCAGGCCTGCGTCAGCAGCACCGTTTCCAGCGGTGTCGGCAGCTCGAACAGGCGAATCTGCAGGCTAGCGGCCAGCGCGCTGCTGGCCAGGTGCCGGGGCAGGGGCAGCAGCAGGTCCGAGTCCTGCAACGCGAACAGCGCGGTGTAAGGATTGGGCACCACCAGGGCGACATGCCGGCGCAGCCCCTGCGCTTCCAGCGCGGCATCGACCGGCCCGGCGGCCTTGCCGCGCCGTGACACGTTGATGTGTTCCCAGCGCGTGAGGCGTTCGGGTGTGATTTCGTCGTCGAAAATCGGATGGTTGACGCGCGCGACGCCCACGAACGTCGTGGTGAACAGCGACTGCACGCGAATCTCCGGCCCGAGCGTGCGGGAAGCGCTGATGAACAGATCGATGCGGCCGCTGCGCAACGCCTCGTCGTCCACGTCGTCTTCCTCGGGCGAGAAGCGCAGCATCGCCCGCGGCATCTCCCGCGCCATCGCGTCGAGGAGATGGCCGAGATGGATGCTCACGAACTCATCGGTGGCGCGGACGTTGAAGCGCCGTTCCAGCGACTTCAGGTCGATCTCGGCGCCGGACGAGAACACCTGCGAGGCCTGTTCGACCGCCATCCGCACCTGCTCGCGCAGTGCCAGTGCCTTGGGCGTGGGCATCAGCTTGCGGCCGACCTGGACGAACACCGGGTCGCCCAGCGCCTCCCGGATGCGGCTCAAGGTGCGGCTCATCGCCGGCGCGCTCAGATGCATGCGGCGCGCGGCGCCGATGACGCTGCCCTCGTCCAGCAGGGCGTCCAGCGCCAGCAGGAGGTTGAGATCGGGACGTGGCATGGGTTGCCCTCTTGATATTTACCTGCATGCAATCCTAGGGCTTTCTGGATAACGGCTAAAGCATGCAGGAGCGTTGGAACTCAGCCTCCACGAGGCCTGCCACGGCTTTACGCCGTTCGAGGGCGGACCTGATGAGCACGTGATGACTCATGGGAAGCCGAGCCGCACGAGCGACGGGAAGGTTCCAGGAACGCGCCGGTCTACGTCGGGCCGCCCAGCAAATTGCGCTGCTGGAGAAACGAAAAAACCGGCCTCCGCCGGTTCTTTCGTTTCGCTGACACTCAGTTCAACGCGTCGCTCAGTGCCTTGGCCGGCACGAACTTCACCACCTTCTTCGCGGCGATCTCGATGGCCTTGCCGGTCTGCGGGTTGCGCCCGGTGCGTGCCGGACGGTCGCCGACCTTCAGCTTGCCGATGCCCGGAAGGGTCAGTTCGCTGCCATTTTCCAGGGCGTCGCTGACGATTTCGCCGAGCTGCTCGAGAACGGCGCGGACGGTTGCCTTGGGCGCGTCGGTGGCTTCGGCGATATCGGTGATCAGTTGGTCTTTGGTCAGGGCCATTGTGCTGCTCCGTAGTGCGGTGCGTGAGTGCGCCGGCAGTCTAACCCGCCAGGCTGCACGCCAACCATCGCGGGATGGTCGCAGTCGCGTTGCGATTTCGCGGCGCGTGCGAAGCGCTGCTAGATTGAATTCATCCGTGATCGCCTGCGCCAGGCGCGCCGGACCGAAGCGATAGCTATCGCCAGCAATAATGAAGAAAGGAGCTGTTCATGCTGCAATCCTTCGCCGACCTCAACTTCCGCTGGAAGATCGCGCTGCCCATTCTTCTGCTCGCGGTCCTGCTGATCATCACCGGTGCGCTGGGCATGCAGACGATCCGCTCGGTGGCGTCGGCGAGCGAAGCCTTGAGCCGCCATCACCTGCCGGCGATCACCCTGCTGCTGAATGCCGACCGCGACCTTTATCAGGCCTTCGTCGCGGAGCGCAGCCTGCTGAGCGATGAAAACGGCCAGCAGGGCGATGCGTTGCGCAAGTCGCATGCGGAAAACCTGCAGCAGAGCTACGACCGCGTGCACAAGTACGCGGCCACGCAGCAGGAGCCGAAGGTCCAGGAACTGGTCACCCGCTTCGAGCAGGGCTTCGCGCTGTGGAAGGCGACGTCGTTGCGGGTGGTGCAACTGGCGGCAAGCGATCCCGCGGCGGCGCGCGCTCTGAGCTTCGGCGACAGCGAGACCCAGTTCGGAAGCATGCGCGAGGTGATCGACGAACTCGGCAACCTCGAGGAGCAGGCGGCCAATCAACAGGGCGAGCACGCGGATGCCAACAGCCAAAGCGGCCTCTGGCAGCAGGGCCTGGTGGTCGGTCTGGCCCTGGCGCTCTGCCTGGTGCTGGTGCTGGCATTCCCCTCGCTGATTACCCGGCCGTTGCAGTTGCTGCTGCATCGCATCGAGCAGATCGCCGATGGCGACGGCGACCTGCGCCCGCGCCTGGAGGTGTCTTCCCGCGATGAGCTGGGCCGCCTGAGCGTGGCGTTCAACCGCTTCCTCGACAAGCTGCAGCCGCTGATTCGCGAAGTCGGCCGGGTGACCGGCGAGGTCGCCGATTCCGCCCGGCAGCTTTCCGGCATGGCGGCGGCGAACGATCAACTGATCGGCCGCGAGCATCTGGCGGTGGATCAGGTCAGCACCGCGGCCACGCAGATGAGCGCCGCGGTGAACGAGGTTGCCCGCAGTGCGCAGAACGCGGCCGAGGCCGCGCAGCGGGCGGACGAGCAGTCGCGCGAGGGCGCCGAGGTGGTCGGTTCCACCATCGGCTCGATCCGTGCGCTGGCGCGCGACGTGGAAAGCGCATCCGAGCGCATTCGCACCCTGGAACACGAGGCGCAGCAGATCGGCGCGGTGCTGGCGGTGATCAAGGGCATCGCCGACCAGACCAACCTGCTGGCGCTGAACGCGGCCATCGAGGCGGCCAGGGCAGGGGAGCAGGGCCGCGGTTTCGCCGTGGTCGCCGACGAGGTCCGGGCGCTGGCCGGGCGCACGCAGAACTCGACCAACGACATCCAGCAGATGATCGAACGGCTGCAGCAGGGCGTGCACAACGCCGTGACCGCCATGCAGGCCGGCAGCCAACAGGCGCGCGACAGCGTAGAGCGAGCCGCGGGCGTCGACCAGGCGATCGGGCGCACCGGCGAGTCGGTGCAACGGATCAACGACATGGCCGCGCAGATCGCCACCGCCTGCGAGGAGCAGAGCAGCGTGACCGAGGAAATCGCCCGCAACATCAGCGACATTCGCGACCTGTCGAACCAGGCGGCGCAGACGTCCGGGGAAAGCACGCGGGCCAGCGAGCACCTCTCGGCGCTCTCCGAAGGGCTTGCGCAACTGGTCGGCCGGTTCCGTGTGTGAGGCCGGTGATGCGTGCCAAGTGCTTGTGCGGGATAGTTTTTCTTTAACGGCCGCTGCCGGTTGTAAGTTGCCGGCGAGTCGGTACAATGGCGCGGCCCATCGCCAGGTGGGCGTCGTTATGGTGGCCCTGCCGGTCCCCCCGCAACGATCAGCCGTGAACCCGGTCAGGCCCGGAAGGGAGCAGCCGCAGCGGTGACATCGTGTGCCGGGGTGTGGCTGGTAGGGCTGCCTCCATAACGCTCTTCGCGACACCTTTCTTTTCCGTTCCCAATCATGTTGCTTCGCTCGGCGTTGCGATTGCTGGCGTTCGTCCGCGCCTGGCGAATGGATACATCCGCTGGCGGCAAGCCGGATGCAATTTGCCCGGTGCTCCGCTAGCATTAGCCCTCCTTCCGCTACCCTGCTGCGACGGTTCGATGAGTTATCAGGTTCTTGCACGAAAATGGCGTCCGCGCTCGTTCCGCGAAATGGTCGGCCAGACCCATGTGCTCAAGGCCCTGATCAACGCGCTGGACAACCAGCGCCTGCACCACGCCTATTTGTTCACCGGCACGCGCGGCGTGGGCAAGACCACCATCGCGCGGATCATCGCCAAGTGCCTTAATTGCGAGACCGGCATCACCTCGACGCCCTGCGGCACCTGCTCGGTGTGCCGGGAGATCGACGAGGGGCGCTTCGTCGACCTGATCGAGATCGACGCCGCCAGCCGCACCAAGGTCGAGGACACCCGCGAACTGCTCGACAACGTGCAGTACGCGCCAAGCCGCGGGCGCTTCAAGGTCTACCTGATCGACGAAGTGCACATGCTCTCCAGCCACTCGTTCAACGCGCTGTTGAAGACCCTGGAAGAGCCGCCGCCTTACGTAAAATTCATCCTTGCCACCACCGATCCGCAGAAGCTGCCAGCGACCATCCTTTCGCGCTGCCTGCAGTTCTCGCTGAAGAACATGACGCCCGAGCGGGTGGTCGAGCATCTCACCCACGTGCTTTCCGCGGAAAACGTGCCGTTCGAGGCCGACGCGCTCTGGTTGCTCGGCCGCGCCGCCGATGGGTCGATGCGCGATGCGATGAGCCTCACCGACCAGGCCATCGCCTTCGGTGAGGGCCGGGTGCTGGCTGCCGACGTGCGCGCGATGCTCGGCACGCTGGACCACGGTCAGGTCTACGGTGTGCTGCATGCGCTCATCGAAGGCGATGCGCGGGCAATGCTCGAGGCGGTGCGTCACCTGGCCGAGCAGGGCCCGGACTGGAACGGCGTGCTCGCCGAGATGCTCAACGTGTTGCACCGCGTCGCCATTGCCCAGGCGCTGCCGGATGCGGTGGACAACGGCCAGGGCGACCGCGAGCGGGTGCTCGATCTGGCCCAGGCGCTGGCCGCCGAGGACGTGCAGTTCTACTACCAGATGGGCCTGATCGGCCGTCGCGACCTGCCGCTGGCGCCGGACCCGCGTGGTGGTTTCGAGATGGCGCTGCTGCGCATGCTGGCGTTCCGCCCGGCGGATGCCGACGGCGCGCCGAGTACGCCGCTAAAGAATCCGGGAATCAGCAGGGCCACCACTGATTCCACGACCAACCCGGTGGCCGGCGCCGCCATTGCCGCGCCGGTCGTGCAATCCGTGCCCGCCGCCGTTGCGCCAGCGCCAGTGGAGGTGCCGCCACCTGCGCCGGCCGAGCCTGCGCCGGTAGCGGTTGACGCCCCTCCGCCCGCGCCGGTTGCGCCTGTCGCGCCCGCCGCCGCGGAAAAGATCAATCCCCCCTGGGAAGAATCCGAGCCGGTCGAGACCGCTGTCGCCGCGGAGCCGGTGGCGCCGCCGCCATCCGTCAGCGCCGAGGCCGTCGATGCGCCGGTCATCCAGTCGGCGGAAGTGAGCGAACCGGTCGATCATCCGGCCGCCAGCGAAGCCCAGGTGCTGGATGTCGAGACCGACGCGGATGACGATGACGACGAGCCGCCGCCAGCCGACGAGTACTACGAGGTCGACGGCGAAGCGTTCGATTACCTGGAGTCGCTCGGCGACGAAGCGGCCGACGACAGCGCCACCGACGCGCAGAACCTGGCCGACGTGCAGCCCGCCACCGGCCTGGCGGCGGAATGGCTCGAACTGTTCCCGCGCCTCGGCCTGAGCGGACTGACCGGCAGCATCGGCGCCAACTGCAGCCTGGTGGCTGTGGAAGGCGACGTCTGGCGCGTGCACCTGGAGCCGACGCAGAGCGCGTTGTTCAACGCCAACCAGCAGCGCCGGCTGAACGATGCGCTGAACCAGTATTTGGGCCGCACCCTCAAACTCGAGGTCGAGATCCGTAAGCCTGAGCAGGAAACCCCCGCGCAAATGGCCGCGCGCAAGCGCGCCGAGCGCCAGCACCTGGCGGAGGTCGCGATCCAGTCCGACCCGCTGGTGCAGCAGATGATCCAGCAATTCGCCGCGGTGATCCGCGACGGTACGATCGAACCCGTTGAAACCCTGAATACCGAGGTGACCCCATGATGAAAGGTGGCATGGCCGGCCTGATGAAGCAGGCCCAGCAGATGCAGGAAAAAATGCAGAAGATGCAGGAAGAGTTGGCCAATGCCGAGGTCACCGGGCAATCCGGCGCCGGGCTGGTCAGCGTGGTGATGACCGGTCGCCATGACGTCAAGCGCGTCAGCCTGGACGACAGCCTGATGCAGGAAGACAAGGACATCCTCGAAGACCTGATCGCCGCCGCGGTGAACGATGCGGTGCGCAAGATCGAGCAGAACAGCCAAGAGAAGATGTCGGGCATGACAGCCGGGATGCAGCTGCCCCCAGGCTTCAAGATGCCTTTCTAGTTCGTTCGTGCCGGGCACCGGCCGGCGTTGCCGACGAACTCGGAATCCTCATGTGCAACAGCACACTCCGGTTCCTCGTCCGTCGGCGCCTTGTCCGCTACCGCCCCAGAGCGCCCCGGTCCATTCGTTCGCCTGAACATAGGGTGGATGTCGCTTCTCCCATCCACCGCCGCGTCGCCGGTGGCACTCAAGGTGTCGTTCACCTGCGTGAGGGGCTGTTACAGCGCTGTACCTTCGTCCGTTCGCACTCACATTCGGTAATGTCCATGAGCTTCAGTCCGCTGATTCGCCAACTGATCGATGCCCTGCGCATCCTGCCCGGTGTGGGGCAGAAGACCGCGCAGCGCATGGCGCTGCAGATGCTCGAGCGCGACCGTAGCGGTGCGCTGCGGCTGGCGCATGCGCTGAACGACGCGATGGAGCGGGTCGGGCACTGCAAACGTTGCCGCACGCTCTGCGAGGAAGAACTCTGCCCGCAGTGCGCCGATCCCAATCGCGACGACAGCCTGCTCTGCGTGGTGCAGGCGCCGATGGACGTGTTCGCGGTGGATCAGACCGGTTTTCGCGGGCGTTACTTCGTGCTCAAGGGACACCTGTCGCCGCTGGACGGGCTCGGCCCCGAGGCCATCGGCGTGCCGGAGCTGCTGGCGCGCATCGCCGAGGGCGCGTTCAGCGAGGTCATCCTGGCTACCAATCCGACGGTGGAAGGCGAGGCGACCGCTCACTACATCGCCCAGTTGCTGATTCCCAAGGGGCTTTCGGTGTCGCGGATCGCTCATGGCGTGCCGCTGGGTGGCGAGCTGGACCTGGTCGATGGCGGCACCCTGGCGCATGCCTTCAATGGCCGCAAGGCCATCACGCTCTAGCTGCGCTCTCGTAGCTCGGTTGCAATTCCCTCCGCGCTACGAGATTTCCCCGTCGGCGATTCGATAGCGCGTGCTGCGCCCGCCGCCGGGCAGGCGTTGCAGATATCCCTTCTCCAGCAGATCACCCAGATGACGCGTGGCGGTGGCCTTGGAGACCTTGGCAACACTCTGGTACTGCGCGGCGCTGATGCCGTTTTCGAAGCCGCGCTCGCCGCCATCCAGCAGGCGATTGAGCACCTTGAGCTGTTCTGCGCCCAGCGCGTGCTGACGGTGGCGCTGCCAGTAGCGCGACTTCGCCAGCACCCGGTCGATACGTGCCAGCGCCTGCCGCAGGCTGGCGAGCAAGGTGCGCAGGAACCAGTCGAGCCAGGCGCTGATATCCAAGTCGGCCTTCTGGCTGCTCTCCAGTGCGCGGTAGTAACCGGCGCGATCCTCGAGGATGCTGGCGGACATCGCGTGGAATCGGATGGCCTGGTTTTCCGCCTGCGCCAGCGCCAGGTCGGTGAGGGCGCGGGTTAGGCGGCCGTTGCCGTCGTCGAACGGATGCAGGGTGACGAACCACAGGTGAGCGATGCCGGCGCGCAGCAGCGGATCGAGGCCCGCATCCTGCC